>VFZQ01000096.1 GCA_016871135.1 Acidobacteriota bacterium
CGAAATGACGATCCTCGAAGCCGCCGCGGCGCTGCGTGCAAAGAAGGTTTCCTCGCGCGAGTTGACGGCGGAATGCCTTCGCATCATCGACGCGGGCAATGGCGCCTACAATGCGTTTCTTAACGTGACCGGCGAGAGCGCGCTTCGAGAAGCCGCCGCGTTTGACGGTGAATTGGCGCGCGGAATCGATCGCGGCCCGCTTCACGGCATTCCCATCGCGCTGAAGGATCTGTTCTGCACGCGCGGCGTCGCCACGACATGCGCTTCCCTGCTCTACAAAGACTTCGTTCCGGACTACGACTGCACGGTGTGGGAAAAGCTTTCCGCCGCCGGATGCGTGATGCTCGGCAAAGCGCATCAGCACGAACTCGCCTACGGCGTGACTTCGAACAACCCGCACTACGGCCCGGTACGCAATCCGTGGAATGTCGCGCGAGTTCCCGGCGGCTCCAGCGGCGGCTCGGGCGCGGCGGTCACCGCCGGCATGGCGTTCATGGCAATGGGCAGCGATACCGGCGGATCGATCCGCGTACCGGCGGCGTTCTGCAATACGTTCGGCCTGAAGCCCACCTTCGGCCGCGTCAGCAAATTCGGCGTGCTTCCGCTCGGCTACACGCTCGATCACATGGGCCCGCTCACGCGATCGGTCCGCGACTCCGCCGTCTGCCTTCAAGCCATGGCCGGACGCGACGAGCGCGATGAGACAACTTCATTCGCGCCGGTCGACAACTATCTCCCCAGCGGAGCGATATCGCTCAAAGGCGTGCACATCGGCGTGCCGTTGAATTACTACTTCGATCGTGTCGACGCCGACGCCGCCAACGCCGTACGAAAGATGATCGCGCTCGCCGCTTCTCTCGGCGCGACCATCGTCGACGTCACCGTTCCCGACATCGCGGCGCTCAACACCGTGGCCCGCATCATTCTTCTCTGCGAAGCGGCGACTGTACTGAACCAGTTCGCCGGCCGTGAACACGAAGTCGGCGCCGACATTCGCGTACTGTGGGAGCAGGGCCTGCTACTACCCGCCACCGAATACATCAACGCGCAGCGGTTGCGCCGTCACTTCCGCGATGCGTTCCTGCGCGTGTTCGATTACGTCGACGTTCTCGCGACGCCGACAACGCCGACCGGCGCGAAGAAAATTGGCGATCCAACGGTGACAATCGAAGGCGTGGAAGAAGACTTCCGCCTCGCCACAACCCGCTTCATGCGCGGCATAAACGTTCTCGGCTTCCCCGCCACATCGCAGCCATGCGGCTTCGACGGCGAAGGCATGCCGCTCGGGCTGCAACTCATCGCACGCCCATTTGCCGAAAAGCGGCTTCTTGAAGTCGCCGCCGCGTTGGAGGACGCAACGGACTTTCATCGCCACACGCCACCGAGCCTCTGACCCAACTAAACGGGTATCGCACCGTGATAAATTACACGCATGGTTCGACCCCTCATCGCTTCCCTCGCCTGGAGTCTGTCCGCCGCGCCCGCGCCGTCGCTGCCTGGCGGAGGTCCCGTACAAGTCGAGATATTCGAGGACCTCGCCGCCGGTAAAGAGTTCGATCTCGCCGCGATGAAATCGATCGACCGCTACACGGAACCTGCGTTCGCTTTTATTCACACGCCGACCAAGTTCGCGGCCAACGCCATCCCGCTCGACCGTTCCACGCCGTTCATCTTGAAGGCCGCCTATCAACGGAATTATACGGCTGGCTCCTACACGCTCCGCCTTCGCGCCCGCGGCGCCGCGCGTCTCTTCGTCGATGGCAAGTTAGTCGCGCAAACACAGGCGCAAAAGCCCAACACGTCGGGCGACGATCCCGTTCCTCCGGCCGTCGAGCGCGGCAACACGCCACTGCGTCCAGCCGCCTATCCGCATCAGGATTCGCTCGCGCCGGTGCAACTCAGCGATGGCCCGCATGAATTCGTCTTGATCGCCGCTATCGGCGGCAAGGGACTCTATCCGTCTCCGGGCGAACTCGCCGTCGGCATTCGAATGAAGGATCAACTGGTGGATCAACTGCTCGGACCCAACGATGCGCCGCCACTCACCGACGCCGGCTGGGAAGCGTATTCGCTCGCCTCCGCGCGGCGTCACGCCGAGTCGGACAAGGTCCGCCGCCGCACCGTCAGCCACAAGGTCTCCGCGCTATGGAATGCACGGCACAAGTCGCAGCCGGCGAAGCCCGCTCCCGCGATTCCAACCGCACCGGACGGCTACCCGGTGCGGAATACGATTGATAATTTCATCAACGTCAAACTCGCCGCCGCGAGCGCCAAACATACCGCCGCGCTCAACGATCTCGAGTTCCTGCGCCGGGTGACACTCGACACAACCGGCCTCATCCCGACGCCGCCCGAGATCGCCGCGTATCTGAAGGACTCGCCGAAATCGCGCCGCGCCAATGCCGTCAATCGACTCGTCGACAACCCCAGTTGGGCCGACCATTGGGTCAGCTACTGGCAAGATGTACTGGCCGAGAACCCCGGCATTTTGAAGCCCGACCTCAACAACACCGGCCCCTTCCGCTGGTGGATGCATCAGTCTTTTTCCGACAACATTCCGTTCGATCGCTTCGTCGCCGAACTCGTTCAGCAGGAAGGATCGGCCACGCTCGGCGGCCCCGCGTCCTTCAGTCAAGCCACGTTGAATGACTCCCCGCCCGCGGCCAAAGCCGACATCGTGGCGCAGGCGTTTCTCGGACAGAAGCTCAGTTGCGCCCGTTGCCACGACGCTCCGTTCCACCCGTTCAAGCAGAAGGATCTCTTCGCACTTGCCGCAATGCTGGAAGGCAAGGATCTGAAGCTGCCCGCGACTTCGACCGTGCCACAAGGCGAAGGCGGCCGCAAGCCCAACGTCGTCTCCGCATTGAAGCCTGGCGAGTCGATCGCTCCCGCCTGGCCCTTTGCAAAACTTCTCGAACATGCCGACAGCGGCACGCTCCCGGTCGCCGCCAAATCGGCCACCCGTAATCAACTCGCGTCCTTCCTGATTTCCCCGGACAACGACCGCTTTTCGCAAGTCGTCGTCAATCGCGTGTGGAAGCGCTACATGGGCGTTGGCATCGTGGAACCCGCCGACGATTGGTCGCGCGGCCGCGCCTCGCATCCCGAGCTGTTGGCCTATCTCGCCCACGAGTTCCGCGCATCGGGGTACGACTTGAAACACGTCGCGAAACTGATCTTCGCATCACACGCCTATCAGCGCAAAGCGGCCGGCACGGCGGCCGATCAAATGAGTTCCGCCAAGCGGCTCTTCGCTGGTCCCGCACACCGCAACATGACCGCCGAGCAACTGGTCGATTCGCTCCATCTCGCCGCCGGCAAACTGTTCGACTGCGAGGAGATGAATCTCAACCCCGCCGGCGACCGCTCGCCGAAACAGTTCATCAATCTCGGCAAACCCGAACGCGGTTGGCATCTCACAGCGCTGTCGAACGAGCGCGACCGCCCAGCACTGGCGCTGCCGATCGCGCAGTCAATCGTCGATGTCATGACGAACTACGGCTGGCGGCAATCGCGCCAAAGTCCAGCAACTGAGCGCGACGACGCGCCTTCGCCGATGCAGACGCTCATTCTCGCCAACGGCGTTCTCGGCACACGTATCGCGCGTCTCTCCGACGACAGCGCCTTCACCGGGATCGCGCTTGGCAATGCCACTGTCGACGCGCTAATCGAACAGACCTTCACGCGCATTCTCTCTCGCAAGCCAAGCGCGGCCGAACTCGCGATGTATCGAAACTTGCTGGCGCCGGTCTTCGCCGGCCGCTTCGTCAAAGGCGCCGAAGCGCGCTCGACCAGGCGCGAGTCCGACGGCCGCGTCTCGTGGTCGAATCATTTGAGCGCAGAAGCAACCGTCATCCGCCTCGAAGAGGAACGCAAACTCCGCTTCGGCGACAAGCCCACCGACCGCCTGACGAAGGACTTCCGCGAGCGCTACGAAGACACGCTCTGGGCGCTGATCAATTCGCCCGAATTCGCGATGGTGCCCTAATGATCAATCGACGCGAATTCCTCGCCAATTCTCTCGCCGCCGCTGCCGCGCCCGCAAGAGGCAGGGCCGACGCCTGCATTTTCCTTTGGCTCGGAGGCGGGGCCGCGCAAATCGACACCTTCGACCCCAAGCGCCGTGGCGATGGCAAGAAGGTCGCCGGCGCCGCGTATGGCGCCATCGATACGGCCATCAAAAACGTGCAAGTCTGCGAGCACCTGAAGCAGACCGCGCCGTTGCTTGACCGCTGCGCCGTCATCCGTTCGATCACGCATCCGATCGTCAGCGAACACGCCGCCGCGGCCAATCTCGTTCACACCGGACGTACGCCGAGCGGCACGTTGCAGTATCCGTCGATTGGCTCGGTGGTCTCTCATCAGCTCGGGCCTAAGACCGAGGAGGTGCCCAACTACATTGTGATGGGATACCCCAACATCACGCGCGATCCTGGCTTCCTCGGCGCCAAGTACGGCTACGTTTATCTCACGCAGACCGAGATCGGACCGAACGGGCTTGTCCGGCCGCCCGATGTCGATTCGACGCGCCAAGACCGCCGCGAAACGCTACTCGCCGCCATGCGCGAAGGCCATCAGAATCGGAACGCGGGAGATACCGTCATTCAAGCGCAGGGCGATGTCTCTCGCCAGGCCTTTCGATTGGCCGGGCCGCGCTTCATGAACGTATTTGAACTCAATCGCGAATCGACGACACTGCGCGAAAGCTACGGCGGCGAGTTCGGCCAGCGCTGCCTTCTCGCTCGCCGTTTGGTGCAGGCGGGCACGCGGTTTGTCGAAGTGTCGTTCAACTTGAATTTCTTGAACGGCAGCGGATGGGACACGCACAACGATGGCCAAACCAATCAGCATCTGCTGATTCAGGACCTTGATAAAGCGTTCGCTACGCTTCTGCTCGACCTCGAAAAGCAGAAGCTGCTCGACACCACGCTCGTCGTAATCGCCACGGAATTCGGCCGGCCGCCCGAGTTCGACGCCGGTGGCGGACGGGGCCATCAATCCGAGGCATTCACGATGGTGCTCGCCGGTGGCGGCATCAAATCGGGCCTGGCTGTCGGAACAACCGACGATCTGAGCAAGAAGGTGATCGAGCGCCCGGTGACCATTCCCGATTTCCACGCAACGATTCACAACGCGCTCGGCATCGATCCCCACAAGAACCTTTACGCCGGGGACCGGCCGGTCCCCATCACCGATCACGGAAGAATCGTTCAAGAACTCTTCGCATGAAGCTCGCTATTCTCTTGCTAACGGCGCTTGCCGCGCACGCCGAACTTGTCCGCCTCGAAATCGGGCCCAAGTCCACGGCCCGGGAACTCTTCGGTCGCGCGCACTTCGCCGTCGATCCCGCCGCCGCGCCGAATCGTGCCATCGACGGCATCAACAAAGCTGCCCGTAACGCCCAGGGCAAAGTCGAATTCAGCGCTGACTTTCACATCGTCGTCCCGGAAAAGCCAAGCGGAGTGCTGCTGTTTGAAGCGTCCAACCGAGGTGGCCGCGGAATTACAAACACCTTCGGCCGCGCTGGCGATCCGCTCACCGAACGCGAAGGCCTGACGCTGGTGTGGGTCGCATGGCAGCACGATGTTTCGAAGGGACTTCGCCTTTATGCCCCAATCGCTCGAGGTGTCGAAGGCTGGGTGCGGTCGGAAAGAACCGCGGACACACCTGTCGAGCGCTTCTCGCTCGGCGACGGCACACACATTCCCTACACCGTATCCGACGCCTCGAAGGCCCGCGCGTACTTTCGGGACGGCGAGGACGGCGTGCGCCGCCCGATGCCCCAAGGCTCATGGAGAATCGAAGGGACCGAGATGGTGTTGACCCCGCCGGGCAAACCGGGCCGGACATACGAAGTGGTCTATCCTTCGAAAGACCCCGTCGTCGCCGGACTCGGATTCGCCGCGGTCCGCGACTTCATTTCCGCGGTCCGCAACGGCAAGGACCTGGGTGCGAAACTCCCGAAGATTACGCACACGCTGGCCTACGGAAGTTCGCAATCGGGCACGGCGTTGCGCGGCCTGCTCTATGAAGGATTCAATCTTGACGAACAGGGCCGGCGCGTTTTCGATGGAATATTCTCGAACGTGGCCGGAGGCCGCCGCATGGCACTGAATCTCTTCTCGCAGCCATCGCGCACCGCCGGGCCGTTTCGAGATGCCTCGTTCTCGCGCACCGATCAGCCGCCGTACACGGACTGGGATCTGCTTGCAAAATACAAAGACAAGTCGCAATGGCCGAAGATCTTCCACGTCAATTCGTCCTACGAATACTGGGGATCGTCCGGTTCGCTGATCCACACAACGGCGGATGGCCGCGCCGACGTCGCGCCCCCCGAAACAACCCGCATCTTCGCAATTTCCGGGGGACAACACGGCCCCGCGGCGTTTCCGCCAAAGCGCGCCAAGTCGATCAACCTTCCTAACTTCAACGACTACAAATGGGCCCATCGCAGCCTGCTCATTCGCTTGCGCGATTGGGTTGTGAGCGATGTCCAACCGCCCGCCTCGCGGTATCCGCTTGTCGCGAAGGGTGAGCTCGTGACACTCGCGAATTATCAAGCGGTGAAACCGAGGACCATGCACCGGACCTACGCGCTCAATTTTAGGACCGAGCCTCCTAAGGTTGGCAAAGAATACGGACCGCGCATCATGCAGGCCGACGCCGACGGCAACGACCGAGGTGGCCTCGCGATGACCGACGTCGCAGTCCCGCTGGGAGCCTTCGCCGGCTGGAATACGCGTGTCGCGGAGATCGGCGGCGAGGGCGAACTCATCGCAAACGTTGGATCGTATCTTCCCTTCCCGTGGAAAAAGGTGCTGGATCGATACGGAAATAAGGTGGGTTACCTGTCCAGAGTTCGCGAGGCGAGCTCAGAACTAATAAAGGACGGCTTCCTGCTCGACCGGGATCTGGACGCTGTGATCAAACGGGCCACGGCACATTGGGAATGGCGGGAGCGCGAATCTTCAACCGCGGTTTCCTCCGCCGCCCGCTAGCCCGGATATCTCCTAGTCTTGTTCGCGAGACCGAGCTAATTCCGCGACGGATCGACGACGGGCGTGGTCTTCGTATGCGCCACCGCCGCCGCCAGCTTCAGCAATTGGTTGGACTGCAATACATCCTCACTGAGTTGTGGCTCCACGGGCGGCGCGGGATTCCCGATCGCAGGCCGAGCCCGCGCGAGCGCATCGCCGATTTGTTTGAGGCCCACCGGCTTTGGAACGTGATCATTCATCCCAGCTTTCAGACACTCGTCACGGTCGGAGCTCATAGCGTTCGCGGTCAGGGCAATGATCCACGGTTTCTCGTGCCAGAGTTCGTTCGCGCGGATCCGGCGCGCGGCCTCCAGCCCATCCATCTCGGGCATTTGGATATCCATGAAAATGAGGTCGAACTCTTCGCGCGCCATCGCATTCAAGACCTCCAAACCGTTTACCGCCGTCGCCGCATTATATCCGAGCCGTTTCAACAGACTTATCACGACTTTCAGATTGACGGCATTGTCATCCGCCACAAGTATCCGCAGGTCGGACTGCGCCACCGTAACGGCGGGACGGACGGCCGCCGATTCGGCAGTGTCGTTGATGGCCAGCCAAAGTAGCCGGGGTTTCAGCGGCAGCGGGACAATGCGATGCATCCTCGACACAGACTTCACGCCGGGCTGCGGCGACAACTCGATCCAGAGTTGATTGCGCAACTCCTTGGGCGGAGGCGAGTCGGAAATGACGATGGTCGCCGGCGTTTCGCTCTGCATCGTCGCATGGCTCCTCGCCAGGAGCATCTCCACGACGTTCCGTGTCCAAGGACGTGATATCGCAACTCGAAAGACCGCATCCTTCGGCAGTTCCGGCAAGGGCGTCTCCGACGGAACCACCTCGCAGATCAGGCTCGCTGTGAACGTACTTCCCTTTCCCGGTGTCGAACCAACAAACAAATCGCCCTGCATGGCTCGCACAAGATGCCGGCTGATCGTTAGCCCAAGGCCCGTTCCGCCGTGTCTCCGGCGGCTGGTGCTATCCAACTGCTGGAACGGCTTAAACAGCTTCTCCAGTTGATCGCCCTCGATTCCTATCCCCGAGTCCTTGACAGCGAAGAACAATCGTACGTGCCGGTCGCCTGCGGGCTCAGCCGACAACGCCAGCGTCACTGAACCCGTCTCAGTGAACTTCACCGCGTTGCTCAATAGATTCATCAGAACCTGGCGCAATCGCGACGAGTCGATCATCACCCGTTCCGGCACTTCGGGCGCTACCACATACCCGATCTCCAAATTCTTCATCAACGCAGCCGTCGCGACAAGATCCAGCGCATCTTCGACGATCAGCGCCGGGCTGGCGATCTCCGGGTACAAGTCCAACTATCCCGACTCGATCTTCGAGAGATCCAGCACGTCGTTAATAATCGCCAGTAGCATGTTGGCGCTCACACGAATCGTATCGAGACCTCTCCGTTGCTCGCCCTGCGCTTGATCGAGCAAAATGTCGGAAAACCCGATGATTGCGTTCAGCGGCGTACGAATCTCGTGACTCATGTTCGCCACGAAACTCGACTTCATCCGCGACGCCTCTTCGGCCTGCACCACCGCCGTTTGCAGTTCCTTCGTGCGCTCACTCACCGCGCGCCGGAGGAAATAAATCCACAGCCCAGCCGCCAGAGCAATCAACGCGAACAAATACAACAATTGTGACGAGATCGGCGCCGGCCGGTCCACGATCACGATGTCGTCGCCCGAACGCAGTGCCAGTTCATGCGGCGTCGGAGACTCGTTCGAATCGCTTTGCGGCACCAGAACACCCCGCAAGATAATCCGCATTCCTGGTTCGAGAGCCGCGAGCACACTTGCTTCGCCCTTTATACGGACGAATGCACGGAACGGCTCTTCCCCCCGCAGCCACACGTATTCGAAGTCACCTCGCCAAAAAACGTCCGCCACGACGCCATCAACTTCGGCCAGAGTATGCTGCCATTCCGGCTTGCGTGCCTCATCCGGCAACAATCGACGGGGCTTCAACGGTGCGCCGGCACCTAGGTCTTCGACCTTTGCCGCCAGCAGTTCCAAGGATTGCCCGCGGCCCAGCGAACAACTCCCGGACAGCCGCAACCGCGCCCCTGTATGTACGGCCGCGCCATGCCGCACGAGTATCCCGCCCGTATCGTCCTCTAAATAGAAGACGTTTTGCACGTCGGAAGGGATCATAGCCACCGTGCCCTCAACCGTGCACTCGCGAGCGGCCGCCGTCGCCTCGATCGTTAACCGCCCGCGTATTTCTTCGACCGGCTCGACCGCGCTCCAGCAGGCAGACGCGGAGACGAGTGCTAGCGCGACGGCTAGTGCTCGAAGCCGGACTATATTGTTACCGAACGAAGGCATCGTTGGCCCTGTCCGCTAATCGGCACTTCGTCGAAAAAACCTTAGGCCCCCGGGTATATGATGCTTCTGATGCGCATTATTCTCCTCGTGACCGCGGCCATCGCCGCCTCCGCCCAGCCGTATTCCCTCCTACTCAAGGGCGGCCATGTCATCGACCCCAAGAACGGCCGCTCGGCCAAACTCGACGTCGCCATTCAAAACGGCCGTATCGCGAAGGTCGCCGCGGATATTCCCGCCGACACCGCCTCGCGCGTCACCCGCGTCGATGGGCTCTATGTGACTCCAGGCCTGATCGATATTCACGTCCACGTCTACACCGGTACCGGCGTCAAAGCCCTGACCGGCGACTCCTCGGTATATCCCGACAGCTTCAGCTTCCGCAGCGGCGTGACGACCATGGTCGACGCAGGCTCAGCCGGCTGGCGCAACTTCGACGACTTCCGCCAGCGCATCATCGACCGCGCCCAAACCCGCGTCCTCGCATTTGTCAACATCGTGGGCAACGGTATGAGTCCGGCCGGCGAAGACACGCCTTCGGAAATGCAAGGAGACCAAGCCGCCGCCATCGCGCGAAAACACAAGGACGTTGTCGTCGGCTTCAAGACCGCCCACTACGCGGGCGAAGGATGGCCCTCGGTCGACGGCGCACTGGCGGCCGGCCGCGCGACGAATCTGCCCGTCATGGTCGACTTCGGCTACCTCAGCCTCGATCGCACCCTTCGTACGTTACTCGGCGACAAACTTCGCTCGGGCGACATTTACACCGACTGCTACTCTGGCCATCGCGGCGAACTCGGCGAGGATGGCAAGACCAACCCCGCCATGGAAGTGGGCCGCAAACGCGGCGTCATTTTCGACGTCGGCCACGGCGGCGGCAGCTTCTACTGGAACGTCGCCGAACCGCTCACTCGCCAGGGCTTCTGGCCCGATTCGATTTCGACCGACCTCCACACCGGCTCCATGAACGCCGGTATGAAGGACATGACCAACGTCATGTCGAAGTTTCTCAACCTCGGCGCCTCGTTGGACGACGTTATCAAAATGAGCACCTGGAACCCCACCAGGGAAATCAAGCGTGTCGACCTCGGCCATCTCGACGAAGGCGCCGTCGCCGACATCACCGTTCTACGCGTTGAGCAGGGCGCCTTCGGCTTCATCGACTCCGCTGGTGCGACGTTCCCCGGCGCTAAGAAACTCACCGCCGAAATCACCATCCGCGACGGTATCGTCCGTTGGGACCTGAACGGCCGCGCCGCGACGGACTGGAAATCGTACAAGTACCAGAAGCGAGCGCCGGTCACTGTACCCACGCCACGCCGCAAGAAGCAGTAGTGCGCCGGTCGATGCGCTCCATCTTCCACATCGACATGGATGCGTTCTTCGTTTCCGTCGAAGAGTTGTACGATCCCTCGCTCAAGGGGAAACCGGTCGTCGTCGGCGGCAAGGGGAACGAACGCGGCGTGGTCAGTGCGGCATCTTACGCCGCGCGGAAATTCGGCGTGCATTCGGCAATGCCTCTGCGCACAGCCTACGCCCTGTGCCCGCATGCGATCTTCCTCGAAGGCCATCGCGATCGCTACACCCGACACTCCGGAGAAGTCCGCGAGGTCCTGCAGACCTTTAGCCCGCTTGTCGAAATGGCCTCGATCGACGAAGCCTATCTCGACATGACGGGTACCGAGCGGTTGCACGGCCCGCCGCTCGCCGCCGCGCACAAGCTGCACGAAGCCATTAAAAACAAG
>VFZQ01000097.1 GCA_016871135.1 Acidobacteriota bacterium
GCTCACGTCGATGTTTCACCGGATCGACGGCGAAGACGCGGCGTACGCCGTGCAGTTTTAGCACCGCGACGGTCAGCGCGCCGATTGGTCCCGTACCGAATACCGCAGCTGTCGTGCCCGGTCGCAGATCGGCAAACTGGAGCGAATGCAACGCCACCGCGAGCGGTTCGAACAGCGTCCCCTCGGCCATACTCACACCAGGCGGGATCTGGACCAGACAACCCACCGGAATCGACACGATGTCCCGGAAGTAGCCTGGTTCGCTGCCGGCGCTCAGGAAGCGAATGTTGTCGCAAAGGTTGTGCCGGCCCGTCAGGCACATCGGGCAGTGATAGCAGTAGATAGCCGGTTCGAGAAACGCCTGATCGCCAACGGCCCAGCCGCTGACGCCCTCGCCGAGCGCGGTGACAACGCCGGTCGGTTCATGGCCAAGCACCATCGGAAAAACGCTCGGTGTATCGCCAACCGAGCCCTCCGAAAAATTGTGTAGGTCCGATCCGCAAATGCCACAGTATGAAACGCGGACTTGCACTTCCCCGGCGCGCGGCGCCGCCGGCGTGCCTTCGGTGATCCGGAACTGATGAGCGGCTACGAGTTGTGCGATGCGCATTATTTCTTAAACAGGTTCTCAAATGCCGCGCGGGCGTCGCTGACCGAGCGAGGCGTGTTGTCGGGCTTGGACGCCGCGGGCGGCGGTCCGGCGATGTGCGCGGGCGGGGGCGCCGAGTCGCGCGCGACGGTCACCAGCGGCGAAAACAGCGTGCACTCGTTGCGCTTGTCTTTGCCGGCAACACGCTCTTCGATCGGCTTGGTGCATTGGAAGTGCGCGGACGGCTCGAAGTTCTGGCACTGCTTGCAACAGTGTAGTTCGGCGCGGCACTTCGGGCACGGATCGAGAAAGTTGAAGCCCGGGGGAAGAGAAGTCGAACACTCGTAGCAGCGTGAAGCGGTCACGTGCTGCACCATTCGCGGCGTGCGCGGCGCGGTGATATCGAGTGGATGCCGCGGCGTCGTGAAACGCTCGCGCGGATCGGCGGAATGGGAAGAGGACCCGGAGCCGGAGTCCTGATAGCCCGGCTGGCGGTATTTGCGATCGCTATCCATGGATTGTGAGGGAAGGAAAAGAACTGCGGAAGGAGGACCGGCACGACGATAGCCGCGCCCAATCACTTTGTACCACGAAACGCCCTGCCGCCCGAACTTGATACAGTGAATCCATGCGCTACGTGCTATTTGCATCCCTGTTGAGCGGCGCCGTGTTTGCCGCCGACTCCAAGCCCGAGAAGGGTTTTACCGCTCTGTTTAATGGAAAGGACCTCACCGGCTGGACCAAAGCCAAGGAGAACGAAGACGCCTTTCAGGTGAAGGACGGCGCCATCGTCGCCAATGGCAAACGCTGCCACCTGTTTTTCACCGGCCCGTTCAAGGGAAAAACGCCGGCATTCAAGAACTTCGAATTGAAGGTCGATGTGATGACGCGCGAGAAATCGAACGGCGGCATCTACTTCCACACCGCGTTGCAAGAAACCAGCTGGCCCGACAAAGGTTTTGAAGTGCAGGTCAACAACTCGCACGGCGATTGGAAGAAGACCGGCGGACTCTACAACGTGCAGGACAACAAGGAACCGTTCAAGGACAACGAATGGTTCACCGAGCACATCATCGTGAAGGGTAACAACGTGCAAGTGTTCGTCAACGGCAAGAAGGTCTCCGACTGGACGCAGCCGGCCGATTGGGCGGGCCCGAAGGGCAACCCCGGACGAGTACTCGGCGCGGGCGGCACGTTCGCGTTGCAAGCGCACGACCCCGGCTCCACGATCATGTACAAGAACATCCGCGTGAAACCGCTGAAGTAGGTTCGTAAAAAGAGGAAGCCAGTTGGCTTCCTCTTTTTTTTTGCTTGACTTGTACTATATAACTAGTACACTAGATCTTGAGATCAGAATGGGTAACGGAAGCAAAACCCGCTTGGAGCCGTTCACGTTTCGTCTGGACACACACTCCGGCGTGCCGGTGTACCGGCAAATGATCGACCAGATTCTGGCGGCGATCGCGGCGCGGCAACTCGGCCCGGGCGACAAGTTGCCGACCGTCCGGCAGGTCGCCGTGGACCTGGCGATCAATCCCAACACTGTCGTGCGCGCCTACAAGGAGCTGGAAATTCGTGACGTGCTGACGACCCAACAGGGCAGCGGCACGTTTATCTCTGACGCTCCTGTGAAAGCGGACGAAGTCGAACGGCGAAGGCGGCTGAATCAATTCGCCGGCGACATCGCCGCGCGCGCGGGCGCCGACGGCTTTTCGCTACGCGAAGTGATCGAAGTTTTGGAATCGATGAAGAAGTAAGAGGAGAACGTTATGGCTATGGATATTGGAACAGTGGGACGCCGGAGCCGGGACATCAACGTGCCGTCGGGAATTTTGTCGATGTGCCCGATGGGCTTCGCGAGTTTTATTGGCAGTATGATCGCAGGCGCGGTGGTATCGGTAATGCTGCGCAATCCGTTGCCGATGCCGCTCTTCGCCCTGCTAGGCGTTTACCTGTTGTTCTCACTGCGCGTGGCGGACCAGTGGGAGAAGGCGGTCGTGTTGCGGATGGGTCAATTTCGCGGCCTTCGCGGGCCGGGCATGTTCTGGATCGTGCCGGTAGTCGATACGGTCAGCCGCGTGATCGACCAGCGCATTCGCGTAACGGATGTGACTGCCGAGTCGGCCCTGACCAGAGACACGGTGCCGGTGAACGTCGACGCGATTGTCTACTGGGTCGTGTGGGATGCCGAGAAGTGTGTTCTTGAGGTCGAGAACTTTTTCGACGCCATCACACTCGGAGCGCAGACCGCGTTGCGCGAGGCGATTGGCGCGCACGATCTTCAAGACCTGATCACGGCGCGCCAAAGCATGTGCGCCGAGCTACAGCGGATTCTCGACGAGAAGACAAACCCGTGGGGCATCACTGTGCAGTCTGTCGAGATCAAACAGGTGAACATTCCGCAGGCGCTCGAAGACGCGATGTCGCGCAAGGCGCAGGCGGAACGCGAGCGGCAGGCGCGAATCATTCTCGGCACCGCGGAAACCGAGATCGCCGAAAAATTCGCGCAGGCGTCGGCGATGTATCAGCACAACCCGGTCGCCCTCAATCTGCGCGCGATGAACATGCTCTACGAAGCAATCAAGGAGAAGGGTTCCATGGTGATCGTCCCGTCAAGCGCGGTGGAATCGATGGGCATGGGCAACATGATGGGGATGGCTTCTCTAAACAAGCCGGCGGTGGAGTAGACTGATGAGGCGTGAAACGACTCCTCTTTCTCTTCACCTCCTGCCTTTGCGCGGAACAGTTCACAGCCAAGGGCTTGCAGAAGCCCGTCGAAATCCTGCGCGATAAGTGGGGCATTCCTCACATCTACGCCGCAAGCGCCGACGATCTGTTCTTCGCGCAGGGCTGGATGGCGGCGAAAGACCGGCTCTTCCAGCTCGATCTGTGGCGACGAGTGGGCACAGGGAAACTCGCTGAAGTGATGGGACCATCGGCCGTGAATCGCGACCGCATCGCGAGGCTGGTGAAATATCGCGGCGATTGGAACGCGGAGTGGGCAAGTTATTCGCCCGATGCGAAAGCGATCGCAACGGCGTTTACGCGCGGCATCAACGCCTACATTCAATCGCTCAGCGGCAAGCGTCCGGTGGAGTTTCGCGCGGCCGGCTACGATCCCGGTCTGTGGACGCCGGAAGATATCACGGCGCGCATCGCGGGATTAGCGATGATTCGAAATGTGGCGCGCGAAGTCGCACGGGCGCAGGACATCAAGAAGTTCGGCATCGACACCGTGCAGCGCCTGCTACCGCCCGATCCGGCGATTCGAATCGAGATTCCGAAGGAGCTCGATCTCGATGGCATTACTCCCGCCTTGCTAAAAGACTACACGGATGCGACCGGCACAGCGCGCTTCACCGATCCGGTCGACTTGAATTCAATCGGCAGCAACAATTGGGTGATGGCCGGATCGAAAACGGTCACGGGCAAGCCGCTGCTCGCCAACGATCCTCACCGGCCAATCCAACTTCCATCGCTGCGAAAGACGGTACATCTGGTCGCGCCGGGGTGGAACGTTATCGGCGCGGGCGAGCCGGCGTTGCCCGGTATCGCGCTCGGCCACAATGAGGAGGTCGGTTTCGGATTCACGATCGTCGGCATCGATCAGGGGGATCTATACGTTGAAAAAGTCGATCCCGCCGACCCCTCGCGCTACCTCTACAAAGGCTCGTGGAAGAAGTTTGAAGTAGTCGTCGAGGAAATTCGCGTCAAGGGTGAGGCGAAGCCGAGGCGCGTGGAATTGCGGTATTCGGTGCATGGTCCAGTGATCGCCGACGACACCACGCGGCGCCGTGCGTATGCGTTGAAGTGGGTCGGCAGCGAACCGGGCGCGGCCGGATACCTGGCGGCGCTGCGACTGTCGCGGTCAAAGAACTGGAACGAGTTTCAGAAGAACGCCGGCTACTACAAACTCCCATCCGAAAATCTGGTCTATGCCGACCGCGCCGGCAACATAGGCTGGATCGCTTCCGGTTGGGCGCCGTTGCGCAAGAACTGGAGCGGCCTTCTTCCGGTACCGGGTCATACCGGTGAATACGAATGGAGCGGCTACCTCGCGCCCGAATTGAATCCGCGAAAATACAACCCCGCCGAAGGCTTCGTCGCGACGGCGAATCACAATATTCTCCCACCGGGTTACAAGCACCAACTCGCGTTTGAATGGGCCGCGTCGTGGCGATTCAGCCGTGTGAGCGAAATGATTGCCGAGCAGCCGAAGTTCTCGATCGCCGATTTTCAGCGCATGCAGATCGATGTACGGTCGCACGCGGCGCGGAAGATGCAGTCGGTGGTGAAGGCGTGGAAGGGCGAAGGTTTGACCGCACGCGAGCGTTCCCTCGTAGCTCGGTTCTTGCGCTGGGACGGCGGGATGGACGTGAATTCGCAAGAGGCGCTACTGTACGCGCTCTGGTCCGCCAAGCTCGGCGCGGCCGCTCACGGCGCCGAGCTTGGTGCCCGCGTCGATCTGGTCGCGATGTTCGACGATCTGACTAAGAACCCGAAACCGGAGGCGCTGGCCGCTTCGTTGCGGCAAGCCATTGCGGACGCCGAAAAACGTTTCGGAACAGACGAGTCGAAGTGGCGCTGGGGCGCGTTGCACCAGGTGCGGTTTCAGCATCCGGTGAATGTTGCCAAGTGGCATCTTGGCCCGGTGGAGCGGCCCGGCGACGGCAACACCGTCGGCGCCGCAAGCGGAACGAATTTCCAGCAGACCGCCGGCGCGAGCTACCGGCAAATACTGGACGTGAGCGATTGGGATAAATCGGTGACCTCGAACACGCCCGGCGAATCGGGCGATCCGGCAAGCCCGTTCTATTCAAACTTGCTGAAAGAGTGGGCGTCTGGCGGATATCATCTGTTGCTTTACACTCGCGCGGCGGTGGAAGCGAATACGGCGGAGCGAATCACCCTGGTTCCTTGAACGGTTCGCAGAGCCCGTCGAGCGTAACGCGCCCGGTGCGCCGCGCCGCGCGCAGCAGCCGCAGAAATATCTGCGCGGTGATAAAGGCGTCGCCGCCGGCCGTGTGTCTGTCATGCGGCGCGACTCCGAACATCTCGCAGAGCCCATCGAGCGAAACCCCCTCGGCCATTTTCATGTTGGCGAAGGCTCCTTCGTTGTTGCAATGAAGAGTGAGATCCATCGTGTCGAGCGAGCGGTTTTCGACAGGGGGCATTCGGTGGCGTTCGAGTGCCGCGTTCAAACATTGAATGTCGTGTCCGATGTGGTGGCCGACAATGACGCCGTCCCCGAGATATTCAACGAACGCCGCCAGCGCCGCGGGCTCCTGCATCGCGCCAATGGTTTCATCGCGCGTGATGCCGTGCACCGTCACCGAGGCGCGGTTGTAGTCGAGTTCGAGCATTACTTCGAACGCGTCGTCCAGCAGGATCTCATCTTGCTGCACGGTGACGGCGCCGATGGTGATGATGCGGTCGCGGCGCGGGTCAAGGCCCGTCGTTTCGCAATCGAGCACAACGAATCGCGTGGTATCGAGTTCGCTCATACGCTCCCCACGAAGGTCGCGGTTGTCAGTTCGAGTAGTTTGAGAATCGACTGAAACGCGGTCTTGAAAAGCCGCTGATCGTAGCGCGAAAGCGACGCGGCGGCGATGGTCGCCGATCCGGTGCGCGTCTGATGATAGAGCGCGATACGGAAGGCATCGGCCGCGCGGTGGAAAATCTCCGCATGCGCGGGCGCAAACTTCGCCGCTTCCATCAGCCGGTCGAGCGTATTGATACAACCCAGGCCCATGCGGCCGAGCGTAAACACGCGCGCGGCGTCGGAGACCGGCTGCAGCGCGAGACGGTGAAGATCGAGATGCGCGCTTTCGTGTCCCTCGGCGTCGAGAACGAGGCCGCGAAAGAACGTGAGCGGCGGTTGGTTGGCGAGCGTGTCGTTGGCGAGCAGCGGAATGAGACTCCCCTGTTCTTTCAGTTCGCTGGCGACCAACGCCGACAGCGCGTGAAGCAGCGACGTCTCGCCCGCGAGCAGGCGCAGGTCGAAGAGTTCGCGGCGGGCGAAAAGGTTGTGTTTCCAAGGCTCCCGAATCGTCTCGGCGTAGAACTGTCGCCACGTGTCGAAAGGCATCGAGGGGTGGCAGCCCTCCGGCCACGAGTCGCCGGCGATGTCGAGCCCCGAGGCGAGATAGTAGTCGTGCAAACGTCCGGCTGCCGCTGCGAAGTAGGCGTGGGCATCGGGATCGGCGCCGTCATAGATCACGCCGGCACGCGGATGCGTAAGGCGCAGCAGTTCGCCGCGAGCCTGAGCGCCAAACGAAACCCAGCAATGCGGCGAGATAGGGGGCGTGAGTCCGGCGTCTTCGATGTCGCGCGTCGCCAGCGCAATAGCCGCTGCGGTAGCGGCGGCTGCGAATTCGGTAGCGAGCAATGCGCAATCGTCGACATCCTCGGCGCGAGAGAGACCGTCGTTAATCATACGTCGCGCCTGTTCCAACAAGGGGCGCAGCACGGCACCCGAAGGCGCGTTGCGCACCTCGTGCAGCAACAACGCCGGGTTTCGATCACAGAACAAAGACAAATCCGCAGCGGACAAGAATTGCGGCGGATGCGTCGGCAGTGTGACGGACTCGGCGCGATAGCGGACCATGTTTCGCACGGCGTCTCGCGTCGTATGGGCCGACAGCGGCGCCGGAGAAGGACGTTCGGTGGGCTGCCTTCCGGCGATGAACTCCATCGGCGGAGGCGGCGCGTCAAGCCACGATCGCAACGACGCCGGCGAACCGGTCACCGAGCGGTGCGCGTTGCGGAATCGCTCGACGACGGCATGTTTCCGGGCGAGTTCATCGAAGGCCGCGGCATCGATCGAATAGAGAATGACATCGGTGGAAGTGCGCGCCGAGTAGGCGTAAGAGCCGTCGTTGAGAAAGGTGTCGAGGCCAATGATGTCGCCTTCGCCGGCGAGGTCGCGCAGTTCCTCCTGTCCGGAGCGGGCGTCGATCAGTTCAACGCGCCCTTGTTGCACGATCCACAGCGACGGCCCGCGCGGCTTGCCTTGCCAGAAGACGTACTCGTCGGACTCATGAAACTTCACCCGCCCAGTACCGGCGAGGTCAAGCAGTTCGCTATGTGGCAGCGTATCGAACGGCGCAAAGCGCTTGAAGAAGTCGGCGACGCGGTAGCGAATAACAGACGTGTTCATGGTGGTAGGGGGTCAGCGAACACGGCTGAAGGGCCTAGGATATAACAATTACGCCTTGGCGCGCGTGAGATCCGCGCTCAGAATCGACGGGCACCACATGGTTTCGATGTGCTCGATGACCAGCTCGGTGCCGCGCGTATGGCTGACAAAAGGCCTCGTGCCCGGGTCGTACATCGCGTCAGTGAGATCCCTCGCCAGGACAACCTCGAAGCCGAGTTGTGTCATCTGCCGCGCGCCGAAGCCGCGATTCAAAATGCAGATGTTGGTGTGCACACCCATCAGCGCGATCTTGTCGATGCCCTCCTGTTTACAGAAGTTGAAAATTTCCTGGCCGCTTTCGCTAACACCGTCGTAGCCGACAATTTCGATAGCGGAATGTTCCCGCGTCCATGGGTAGGGCGGGCCGGTGAACTTCTTGACGATGGGGTCGTCGCACCCGCCCGCGGAGTCGTCGATCGGAAAGTTCTTTTCTTCGTCAGGCACTCGCGGACAGCGGTTGATGATGGGAAACGGCGAGTCGGCCCTGGCCGCTTGCTGCATGCGCACGCGGTGCGGCGTGCCCTCGTAGAATTTCATGGTGTCCGACGGCGCGTGGATGATCATGACGCCGTGCGCGCGCGCAGCGCCGATAACTTGGTTCATACGCGGAGCCATCAGCCCGACGCGGTGCGCCGACAGGCCGCAAGTATGCGTGTCCCACATGTCGCAGATGATGATAGCCGTACGAGCGACCGGCCATTCGAGTGTCTGTTCCGAAGCCGCCCCGCCCTTGGCGCGGCGCCGCGCGCGAAGCGTGAGCGTGCCGGGGACTTTCGGCCGATTGGGCAATCTGCCGTCGGGCGTTTGCGCAGCCAGGGCGAGTGATCCGAGGAAGCCTCTGCGGTTCATGGGCGGGTACTCCTTGACGGCGCTAGTATATCTCGTCCGGCGTACACTAGGCGGCGGCGATTCACCACATGCCGTCACAGACAGGATTTTTCTAAACGGCGCTAACGTTTTCGTTCGCCCCACGTCTAACCCCTTGTTGGTGGCAAAACAAACCATTTCGGCGCTTGCGGTACAATCGGCTGGACTCATGGACGAAGCGTCTCTGATCCGGGCGGCGCAGCGTGGCGATCAGGACGCCTTCGCGGTCCTGGTCCAAACGCATGACCAGGCCGTACTGCGCATCGCAATGAACCTGCTCCGGTCGCCGGAGGAGGCGCGCGATGTCTATCAGGACGCGTTCCTGCGCGTGTTCCGCAACCTCCACACGTTCCGGTTCGATTGCAGCTTCACGACCTGGCTCTACCGCATCGTCACCAACATCTGCCTCGATCAACTGCGCAAACGCAAAGTCCGAAAAGAAGAACCACCCGTCGTCGCCACCGCCGAAGGCGAGTTCGACGCACTGGAAGCCGTCGAGGAGGTCCGCGCCGACAACAATCCGCAACGAAAGCTATTGACCGGCGAATTGCGCAGCCGTATCGGCCTGGCGTTGTCCGAATTAACTCCCCGAGAGCGGCTGGTCTTCGAAATGCGGCACTATCAGGGATTGCGGCTTCGGGCGATCGGCGAATCGCTCGGCACAACCGAAGAGGCCGCGAAAAACTGTTTGTTCCGCGCGACGCAGAAGATGCGAAGCGCGTTGGGCGACTACGTCCAAGGATGAATGAAATGGCGATGAACTTGAATTGTGAAACCGCGCGGGAGTTGCTGGAGTTGCAGCCCTATGGCGAATTGACCTTCGACCAGGAAGAGGCCGTCGACCTGCACGTCCAGATTTGCCCCGCTTGCGCGGCCGAGAAGCGGCAAATCGAATCGATGCACGCGGTGTTGGACCGGCAGTCGATCGAGCCGTCCTACGAACTGCTGGCGCAGTGCCGGCAGAACCTGCGCCGAAGCGTGGCGGTGATCGCCGGTGACGATAGGCCCGTTTGGCGCCGGTGGATCGATTCGTTCACGCTATCGAACTTCGCCAAGCCCGTTTTCGCGATGGGGCTGCTCGCCGCCGGTTTTTTTGGGGCCCGTCTAATGCCGCCCGCCGAACCCGTCGCGGCGCCGGTCGCGCGCAACGTTCGCTTTATTGAACCCGGCACGAACGGTGCTGTGCGCATCGGTTACGACGAAGTCCGCCAGCGCTCGACCGAAGGTCGAATCGACGACCGCGGCATTCAGGATCTCCTGCTGGCCGCCGCCGCCAACCCGGACGACCCCGGTCTGCGTGTCGACTCGGTGGAAGTGCTGAAGTCGCGCGTGGAGCTTGAAGACGTGCGCGGCGCCCTGATCCGCGCGCTGGAAGCCGACACGAACGAAGGCGTTCGATTGAAAGCGCTCGAAGCACTGAAGCCATATCTTGGCGAACGCGACGTTCGCGCCGCGCTCACCCGTTCGTTGGTCGCCGATCAAAGTCCCGTGATCCGTACCCAGGCAATCGATCTATTAGTCTCGTCAAGGCCGGCACAGCAGGAACTCACCGGAGTTCTTCAAGATCTGATGCGCCGAGAGCAAAATGCCTACATCAGGCAGAAGAGCCAAACCGCGCTCAGGGCGATGAAGGCCTCGCTCGAAACGTTCTAGTCGTCGATCTCGATCAAAGTGACCCAAAACGGGCCGTCGATACCGGAAAACGCCATCCGTTCGCTGCGATACCCGCCGCAAATGCGGAGCGAATAGTGAGAGTCCTCGAGCACCATCGGAATCGACAAACTCGCCCCCGGCGGCAGTACCGATTTCAAGTTGCCGCCGATCACATTGACCAACTCGCCCAGCGCGTCGCAGACGTCGTCGTTAAAGGAAGTCGGCGCCGCAATGCGCATCAGCCGCGAGGTAAATTCGAAGGCCATCGACAGCGGCCATTCGATGATAACTCCTTCCTGCCAGGAGCCGGCGAAGAACACCGCGCACGTTGCGCAATCGCCGAACGCCGAATAAGCGTCCCCGGAAGGGTATGTTTCATACGACGGCATCGTCAGCAGCACGTCGCGCACGATCCGCTCGACCTCGCCGTCATAGCACTCGACTTGTAACATGGAACTCATTGCAATATTCCTTTCCGCCACCTACGGCAAGCGGTAAGACGTGGCCGCGCTGCACGGAACGCGCACAGAGTTGTCATCCGAATGAAGCGTCGTTTCCGCCGCGCCCAGAACAAACGGGCTGCCGGAACGCATCGTGGACCGGATCTCGGCCTAAATCTTCTCCTTCGTATCCACGTCGAAGTAGATAAGTACGTTCCGGTAACACAGTAACGATCCCCCGGCAGAGCCGGGGGCCTTCGTTCGTGAGCCGCTCAAAGCGGCTGGTTGGGGTCGCTGGCGCGGCCCCGTGGTTTAGCACCACC
>VFZQ01000098.1 GCA_016871135.1 Acidobacteriota bacterium
GTTCGAAGACGTTCAAGCTGACGGCGCTCGATCTGCCGGGCGTGAAGAACATCCGCGTGACTTACGAGCATCCGCCGCAACTCGGCATTAAGCCGACAGTCGAGGAGAAGGGCGGCGATCTTCGCGGCGTTGTTGGCACGAAGGCGAAGCTGGAAATCGAATTCGATAAGGCGTTGACCGATGGCATGGTGGTGATCGACGGCGAGGAGACGAGGTCGCTCTTGATGACCGCGCCGACCAAGGCGCAAGTCGAGATCACGATCTCCAAGAGCGGCGTGTATCACATCGCCACGCGCGAGATGAACGAAACGGTGCGATTGACCGATGACTACTTCATCGAGGCGCAGGACGACACGCCTCCGGTTGTTTCGATCCGGCGGCCGGGCCGTGACGCGCGCGTGAATCCGGTCGAAGAGGTGCCGATCGAAGTCGAGGCCTCCGACGATTTCGGACTACGCGGGCTTACGCTGCACTACTCGGTCAACGGCGGCGCTGAGAAGACGGTGAACATGCTGTCGAGCGCCAACGCCAAAACGGCGGACGGCAAGATGCTGCTCGCGCTTGAAGACTACAAGATGCAGCCCGGCGATGTGGTTAGCGTTTGGGCGACGGCGCGCGATGCGCGGACGACCGTCGATACCGATATCAAGTTCGTCGAAGCGATGCCTTGGGAACTTGAGTACACGCAATCGCAGCAAGGCGGAGGCGGTGGCGGAGGTGGTGGTGAAGAAGACGGCGGCAAGATTTCCGCGCGGCAGAAGGAAATTATTGCGGCGACCTGGAATCAGTTACGCAATCGCTTCGCCGACAAGAAGTCGACCGCCGAGAACGCAAAGTTCCTGTCGGAGATGCAGGCGAAGTTGAAGGATCAGGCGAAGTCGCTGGCCGAGCGTATGAAGAGGCGTGAACTGGCCGGGTCTAACGAAGAGTTCAAGACGTTTACCAAGGAGATCGAGCTGGCCTCCGATGCCATGGGCAAAGCCGCCGATCAGTTGAAGAGTTCGAAGTTCAAAGATGCGCTGCCCGATGAGCAAAAGGCGTTGCAGCACTTGATGCGTGCTGAGAGCCTTTCCAAGCAGATTCAAGTGGCGTTTGGATCTCGGGGCGGAGGTGGCGGAGGTGGCGGCGGCGCCGCGCGCGATCTCGAAAACCTGTTCGATCTCGAACTCGATACCGAGAAAAATCAGTACGAGACGGGCCAGCAGAGCGCGTCGGCCGAAGATAACAAAGAGAAGGAAATCGACGAGGCGATGCAGCGGCTGAAAGAGCTGGCGCGGCGTCAACAGGAACTCGCGCAGCAGCAGCGGCAGCAACAGCAGAGCTTTCAACAGAAGTGGCAGCAGGAGCAGTTGCGCCGTGAAGCCGAAGAGTTGAAGAAGAAGTTGCAGGAGTTGTCGCAGCAAAAGGGCCAGCAGCAACAAGGGCAGCAGGGTCAACAGGGCCAGCAAGGCCAGCAGGGCCAGCAGTCTTCTTCGTCGCAGGGTGGCCAGCAAGGGCAGTCCGGACAGTCGCAGGGACAACAAGGCCAGCAGCAGAACTCCCGCGATCGTCTTCGCCAGATGGCGGGGCAGGCCGGTCAGAAACCGCAGGATCCGCGCTTGCAACGAGCTCTCGAAAATCTCGAACAAGCGACCAAGGACATGCAGCGCGCCAATCAAGGCCAACAGGGCAATGAGCGTGCGTCGGAAGCACAACGCGCCGCCGACCGCTTGAGCGAAGCGCAGAACGCGCTGCGCGGCATGCGGCAGGAGCAGGGATCGAATCGCGTCGGCGATATGGCGGAGCGCGCGAAGAAGCTCGCCGAGGAACAACGCGCACTCGCCGATCGGGTGCAGAAAGAGTTCGGCGCACAGGGCGCGCGGCCCGGAGAAGCGTTGCCGCAAGGGCAACGCATGGATGTGCAGAATCAACTCGCCGAGCAAAAGGAACGGATGACGCGAGAAACGCAGCGGCTGGAACGCGATCTGCAGGACGCCAGCCGGCAGATGCAGGGATCGCAGCGCCAGACCGCGACGAAGCTTCGCGAAGCTGTCGGGCAGATGCAGTCCGACCAGGTGACGCTGCGGAACAGAATGCTCGGAGAATACTATCGCCGCGGCCTGGCGCCGTACCTTGGTTCCCGCGAAGAGACGCTGGCGCGCGATCTCGAAAAGCTGCGCAAACAGATCGAAGGAGCGCAGCAGGGCATGGATCCGAACGCCCGCGACGGCGGCAAGGATGAACGAAATCTCGCCGGGATCGAGCGGCTGCGCGAGCAGATGCGGCAGATGGTGAATGGACGGCAACAGGGCCAAGGCCAGCAGCGTGGTCAGCAAGGACAGCAGGGCCAGCAAAGTCAAGGTCAACAGCCCGGCCAACAAGGGCAACAGGGACAACAGGCTGGTCAGCAGCAAGGTCAGGGTCAACAAGGCCAGGGCCAACAGCAGGGGCAAGGCCAAGGCCAGCAACAGGGACAGGGTCAACAGGCAGGCCAAGGTCAACAAGGCGGCCAGCAAGGCGGACCCGGCGGACGCGAAATGAACGGCGGCGCGTGGGGTGGCGGGAATCGCGATTCGCGCGATGGCAGCGCGATGAACGACGGCACACGCGATTTCAACAGCATGGCCGGCGGCGCGAATCGTGCCTGGCAGGACGGGATGCGCGCGCTGCAAGACCTGCGCAGCCAGGCGCAGAACAATCCCGAGATGACTAAGGAACTGGAAGCGATGTTGCGTGAGATGCAACGCCTCGACCCATCGAAGTTCCCGGGGAATCCGCAATTGCTCGAGAAGATCCGCACGCAGTTCCTTCCGGCGCTGGAGCAGCTTGAGTTGAAGCTGCGGCGCAACATGGAAGAGGCAACGGCCGGTAACGTTCGCAGCGGCAGTGGCGAGCGCATTCCGCCCGGCTACGCCGAACAAGTCGCCGAATACTATCGGCGTTTGAGCAAAGGCAACAAGTAACAACATGCGATTTGCAGCACTGCTTCTCTCGCTGTCGGCGGCGGGATCGCCCCCGCTTGCCGAACCAGCGATTTCGCCCGATCGTAAGGAAATCGCCTTCGTTTCCGGAGGCGATATCTGGACCGTCCCCGCGCAAGGCGGCGAAGCGCGTCTATTGATTTCGCACGCGGCCAACGACACGCGTCCGCTCTATAGTCCCGACGGCAAACGGCTCGCGTTCCTGTCGACGCGCGACGGTGCGGCGAACGCGTACGTGCTCGAACTGTCGAGCGGCGTCATCACACGGCTGACGCACCTTGACCAGA
The DNA here is from genome assembly GCA_016871135.1 of Acidobacteriota bacterium. GTDB lineage: Bacteria > Acidobacteriota > Terriglobia > Bryobacterales > Bryobacteraceae. The sequence continues at coordinate 3,248 of VFZQ01000098.1, forward strand.
CACACTCGCTTGACGCCTGGTCGCGCGATGGGGAGTGGATCTATATCTCGACCGCGCACGCCGAAGTGGGCGGCCTGCTGGACATCTATCGAGTTCGCTCCTCCGGAGGAACTCCGATGCCGGTTAGCGCCGATCGCTACGCGAGCGAATTTCACGCGGCGCCAACTCCAGATGGCAAGCGGCTATTGTTCGTCGCGCGCGGCTTGGGCATGACGCAGTGGTGGCGCAAAGGACGCAGCCACATCGATGAAAGCGAGATCTGGATTCTCGACGAAGCCGCCGCCGAAAAGGACAAGCAACTTCTCGGCCGCGGCGCCAAGCAACTCTGGCCGCAGTGGATGCCCGACGGCCAGTCGTTCTACTTCGTCTCCGATCGCGGCGGCGCGCAAAATCTGCACCTCTACACAATGGGCAAAGGCGAGCGCGCCGTCACCAAGTTCAGCGACGGCCGCGTGCTCTATCCATCGCTGAGCGCCGACGGCAAGTTGATCGTGTTCGAACGCGACTTCGGTATTTGGAAGCTCGACACCGCGTCCGGCAAGAGTGAGCGCATCCCGATCATTCAGCGCGGCGCGCCGGCCACGCCGCGCGCGACGGAGTTTCAGCGCGCCGCACAAGGGTTCTCGCAATTAGCGCTTTCGCCCGATGGGAAAAAGATCGCGTTCAACTACTGGGGGGAGATCTGGGCGACATCGGCGAAAGAAGGCGGCGAAGCGTTCCGCGTGACCGCGAACATCGACGGTGACGGCGATCCCGTTTGGTCGCCCGACTCGAACCAACTCGCTTACACCGCTAGCGGCGACGGTGTGTCGCACATTGCGATATACGACTTTCGGTCCAAACAATCGCGCACGCTGACTTCCGGCGCGGCGACGTTCGTGCGCCCCGCGTGGTCTCCCGATGGGAAGAAACTCGCTTACGTAAAAGGCGGCGAAGAGCTCTTCGTCCATGCGCTCGACGGCAGTGCTACGTCGATTTACAAGGGCAAGATCCGACGCGACGGCGCGGTCTGGTCGCCCGACGGCGAGTGGCTTGGCGCGATGCTCACCGACGAGCGTGGATTCGTCAATGCCCACGTCATCAAGGCCGATGGCTCGATTCAGCACCAAGTCAGTTGGTTGCCGAATACACAAGGCGGCGGGCTCGTGTGGCTGCCCGACGGCTCGGGGTTGATCTTCACGACGAATCAGCGCACCGAGCCCATCCGCATCGCGAGCGTTTCCTTCAAGCCGCGCGCCCCCGAATTTCGCGAAGCAAAATTCCTCGCGCTCTTCGAGCAGAAGGAGGTCAAGCCGTCGAACAAAACAGAGATCGTACTCGACGGATTGCGCGAGCGGGTGCGCATCACCCCGCTCGATGTGAGCGCTTTCGGCGCCACGCTGAGCCGCGATGGAAAGCAACTCGCGTTCGTGGCTGATCTTGCCGGTGCATCGGCGATCCTGCTGCTACCCACCGAAGCCACGGCGCGGCCGCGCACGCTGCTCACCGGTCCGGGACGGAAGTCTAGTCTACGCTGGGATGCCGACAACAAGACGATCTATTTCCTGCAGGACGGCCGCGTCTCGTCAATCGCCATCGATCAACCGCAGCCCAAGAGTATTAATGTATTGGCGGAGCTTGAGACGCGGTTCGAGGACACCAAGCGCGCCATGTTCCGCGATGCGTGGATGACCATCCGCGACCGCTTCTACGATCCGGCGTTTCACGGCGCCGACTGGAACGGTGAAGTGAAACGCACCTACGGCGAACAGATCGGCCGCGCGCGCACAACCGACGAAGTGCGGCGGTTGTTGAATCTGATGGTCGGCGAACTGAATGCGTCGCATCTTGGCGCGAGCGCGGCGCCATCCGGCGACACAGGAACAGTCGGTCGCCTCGGTATCGACTGGGATGTGAACGCCTACGAGAAGGAAGGGAAGTGGCGCGTCGCGCACATTCTGCCGCGCGGCCCCGCGGCGCTCGCCGGCATTCCAGTCGGCGCGGTCATCACCGCTGTTAACGGAGAAAAACTCGATGGCGCCACCAGCCTTGACCGGCTGCTGGCGCGCCGCGTGGGTAAAGAAACGATGCTTGACGCATTCCGCGTACTGCCGATCACAACGGTCGCGGAAAGAGCGCTGCGCTACAGCCAGTGGGTCAACGAGCGCAAAGCGTTCGTCGACAAGTGGAGCGGCGGCAAACTTGGCTACGTCCACATCATGGACATGGGTTCGGATTCGCTCACGAGACTTGAGCTCGACCTCGACGCCGTCGCGCAGGGCAAACAAGGCGTCGTCGTGGACATCCGCAACAATAACGGCGGTTTCGTCAACGGTTACGCGCTCGATATTCTGACGCGCCGCAACTACATGAACATGCAGATGCGCGACGGCCCGAACGTCACGGCGCGCGCCGCGCTGGGCCAGCGCGCCATCGGCAAGCCGACGATTTTGATCACCAATCAACACACGTTGAGCGACGGCGAGGATTTCACCGAAGGCTATCGCGCTCTTGGACTCGGCAAGGTGGTCGGCGAACCGACCGCCGGATGGATCATCTACACGAGTAACGATCAACTCATCGACGGCACCATGTTCCGCGTCCCAGGAACCAAGGTCACAACCACCAGCGGCGTGAACATGGAACGCAACCCGCGCTCTGTCGACATCCGCGTCGATCGCCCGATGGGCGAAAGCTATCGCGGCGCCGACATTCAACTCGAGACTGCCGTTAAAACCCTTCTCAGCCAACTATGAACCGCCGCGTATTTTTAACCCTTACAAGCTCGGTTTTCGCCCAACAACAGAAGCCGAACTTTTTGTTCTTATTCGCCGATGATTTTGGTTGGGGCGATGTGGGCTTCAACGGCCGGAAGGACTGGTCGACTCCCAACCTCGATCGCATCGCCGCGCAAGGCACGATCTTCGACCGCTGGTACACGGCGTTCCCCGTCTGCGCGCCGTCGCGAGCGTGTCTGATGACCGGCCGCTACGGCATCCATCACACCGTGCGCAACAACAGCGTCGACATTCCCGCGAACGAAGTCACCATCGCCGAGACCTTGAAGCAGCAGGGCTACGCCACCGCGCTGTTCGGCAAGTGGCATCAGGGCGCACGCAACCAAACGCATCCGCTCGATCAAGGCTTCGACGAGACGTTTGGCTATCTCACCGCGCAACATGCCTGGGAACACTTTCCGAAGAAGTTCTGGCGCGGGCGGGTCGAGGAAGAGGTGTCCGGGTATAGCTGCGACATCATCGTGAAGGAAGCGATGCGCTTTCTCGATCAGAATCGCGCGAAGCCGTTCTTCCTCTACCTGCCGTTTATCGAGCCGCACTTCTACATCGAAGCCCCCGAAGAGAACTTGAAGAAGTATCGGGGCAAGTTCCCCGAGAAGGACCCGTCGAAGCCCTATCGCGCGAATTACGCCGCGATGATTGAGCGCCTCGACGCTGCCATCGGCCGTGTTGTCGCGCATCTCGACAAACTCGGATTACGCGAGTCGACCTGTATCGTCTTCACCAGCGACAACGGCGCGACCTTTGAAGCGGGCAATCAGGGCGTGTCGGCGTTTCACGATTCGAACAGGCCGTTTCGCGGGCAGAAGCGGACGCTCGAAGAGGGGGCATCCGAATGCCTTCGTTCGTGCGATGGCCCGGCAAAGTTCCCGCGGGCAAGCGTTCGAAGGAGGTTGTACAGATGATCGATGTGCATCCGACCTTCGCCGCGATTGCCGGTACGAAGGCACCGGCCAACGTCGACGGCGCCGACATGAGCGCTGTTTGGCAAGGCAGGTCGAAGAGTCCGGAACGCACCGTTTTCTGGGAGTGGCCCGAGAATCCTCGCCAACTCGCCGCCATGCGCGGCGACTACAAACTGCTGGACATCAACGGCGCGCGCTATCTCTACAACGTGGACGCCGATCCCGGCGAGCGCCGCAATCTCGCGCCCGAAATGCCCGAACTGACCAAGCGCCTGGCCGCCGATATCGATGTCTGGCTGAAGACCGCCGTGACGCCATGAAACTCGCGCTGCTCTCGATCGCGATCCTCGCCGCCGTGGCCCAGACGGGCCGCCCCGGCGGGGGAGTCCGGCGGTGGGCGCAGTACGAACGCGAGATGCAGGATCCGGCCGAGGATCCGCCCGACGCGTGGGAGGAAACCGAGTTTGCGTTCGCGCGGCTGCGGTATCGGTCGGGCCGCGATGGTTGGCGCGCGCGATGGGGCGTCGACGCCAACAAGAGCGACCGGCAGTTTATTCAAGGCGTGCGGCGGCTCACGCGGATACACGCGCGGAGCGTCGAACACATCGTCGATATCGACACCGATGAGATGTTCAATTGGCCGTTTCTCTACGCCGTCGGCATCGGCGATTGGAACGTTTCGGAAACTCACGCCAAGCGCATGCGCGCGTTCTTCGATCGAGGCGGATTTTTCATGGTCGACGACTTCCACAACGAAAATGAGTGGGCCCGTTTCATGACCGGCATGGAGCGTATCATGCCTGGCTGCCATGCCGTCGAGTTGCAGGACGACGATCCGATTCTGCACACGGTTTACGATCTTTCGAAGCGCTTTCGCGTGCCCGGTCTCAACGTCGTGCACGACGACCAGATTGAACGCGGCGGCATCGAGCCGCATTGGCGCGCGATTCTCGACGACAAGGGCCGTGTGATCGTCGCGATCTGCTTCAATCAGGATTTGGGTGATGCGTGGGAGTGGGCCGATATCCCGGAGTACCCGGAGAAGTACGCGTCTATGGCCTACCGGCTTGGCGTGAACTATCTGATCTATGCGATGACGCACTAGACACCGCAGCGGGCCGCGGCGCGACAAACTGGGTCGTATCGACTCCGGCGCCCGCACAGATGTTCGTCCACGCCTGTTCACCGTGTCGACTGACGACCAACTCTTGAATTGCCTTGTTCACTAATCCGTACAATAGAGTTCTCCCTCCTGTCTTTTCAGTAAGCGGAGGCAAACTTGAATGCCAAACGAGAACGAGAGTATGAACGGCGCCGAGTGCCTGCTGCATTCGCTGGTCGCCAACGGGATCGATGTCTGCTTCATGAACCCGGGAACGAGCGAGATGCAGTTCGTGTCGGCGCTCGACCGCGTGCCGGCGATGCGCGGAATCCTGGGCCTGCAGGAGAATATCTGCTCGGGAGCGGCCGATGGCTATGCGCGGGTCACGGGGCGGCCGGCGTCGACGCTTCTGCATCTGGGCCCTGGGCTGGCCAACGCGTTGTCGAATCTGCACAACGCGCGGAAGGCGCGTTCGCCGGTGGTGAACATCGTCGGTGAACACGCCACGCAGCACACCGCATACGACGCGCCGCTAACGGCCGATACCGAGGCGTTCGCGGCGCCGGTATCGAAGTGGGTGCACACGACGACATCGCCCGAAGACATCGCGGCCTCGACGGCCGAGGCGGTGCGCGCGGCGAATACCGCGCCCTGTGGCGTCGCGTCGCTCATCGTACCCGCCGATCACTCCTGGCTGCCTGCCTCCGCGGCGGCCGGACCTTTGCCGCTCCCGCAACAGCCGCGTGTTGACGACGCGCGGATCGACCGGGTCGCGGCGCTGCTTCGGGGCGGGGGAGCGGCGTTCTATGTGGGCGGCCGGTCGTTGTCGCGGCGCGGCGTCGAAGCGCTTGGCCGCATCCATCGCGCGACGGGCGCGCGAGTGTTCATGAACCGCTTCTCTGCGAGCCTGCCGCGCGGACGTGGCCGCGAGTTTCTGGTCCGCATGCCGTACTTTCCCGAAGTCGCCGAGGCCGCGATGGCGGGCGCGCGCCACCTCATCCTGGTTGAGACCGCCGAGCCGGTGTCGTTCTTCGCCTATCCCGACCGGCGCAGCACGCTCGCACCGCTTGATTGCGCCATCGAGCCCTTTGTCAGCGAAACGGAGGACTCGCTCGACGCGCTGGAGTGGCTGGCCGAACGGTTTCCCGATGTAGCTGGGGTTTCGATCGACGCACCGAGCGAGGTGGCCAAGGGCGCTCTGACGCTCGATGCGATCGGCCTGACGCTCGCCCACCTGCTGCCCGATGACGCCATCGTCTCCGATGAAATGGTCTCCTCCGGCGAGATCGTCAACAAGCACCTAATCAGCGCGGCGCGGCACACGATTCTGCCGGTCTGCGGTGGATCGATCGGACAAGGCCTGCCGGTGGCGCTAGGCGCGGCGGTCGGAGCGCCGGACCGCAAGGTCTTCGCGCTCGAAGCTGATGGCAGCGGCATGTACACACTGCAAGCGCTGTGGACGATGGCGCGCGAGAAGCTTGATGTGACGATTGTGATCTTCGCCAACCGGCGCTATCGGATTCTTGAGATCGAGATGCAGCGGACTGGCGTGAAATCGATTGAGCCGCGGGCGCAGTCGATGCTCGATCTACACGATCCGGAACTCGATTGGTGCGCGTTGGCGCGCGCGCAAGGCGTTGCAGCGGCGCGGGCGGAGACGGTGGAGCGGTTCGCGGAGTTGCTCAAGCAAAAGGGGCCGTTTCTGATTGAGGCGGTGTTGTAGAGGAGAAGATTAATCGAATGCTACGGCCTACCGAGGAGTCCCCGGCCCTGCCGGGGACTCAGTGCCTATTGGTGTCGCTGTAAAGTCCACTTTGACAATGTTCTTGTCTTCGATCACGGCGGTCATTGAAGGCGGTAAGAAGCTAAAACCGGCCTTCTGCGGCGTCACCGAGAACTTCCCTGGGGCCAATTCGGGCGAGGTGTAGCTTCCATCTCCATTTGTCGTCGCCGTGACGGTCGCCTTTTCGTTCACGAATTTTAGCGTCACTCCCGGATTTGCGGGTCCAGTGACCGTCCCAGAAATCGTGTGAGGGCAGTTTTCAGGAAAGGCTTCCCCGAACGGAAACAGATACGGCTCGGGTCGGGAAAGATCTAAAAGACTTGGAAACGAAAGGTCATTTCCCGCGCCGGAAGCTACGCCGAAGCGGAGCAACGGTTGCTTCAATTCGTCGAGCCCTTCCAACAGCAACCCTTGCTCCTTTTGTGGGGCGGTCATCTCGGTCAATCGCTGTGCCAAGAAGAGACTGAACCAGGAGGCATCCGTATCGCTGTTGAATGTCACGACTCCTGGAGGATCGGCTGGATTCCTCTTCACGTGAAGGAAGTAGCTTTTTTTCCCGTCTTTGGAGCGAAAGCGAATGGTCCACTGTCGGACCTGTACCGTAGCCATGGTCACTTTGGGTTTAGAATCCAAATGGATATCGTAGGTCACACGATCGTCGTCATCGAAGCCAAGAGTCTTGACCCCTTTCTCATTGCGAATGCGTCGCACAGCCGAGAGCATTACCGGAGTCGCCTTGATGTCGTACATCAAATCGAAATTGTTTCGCGCGGTTTCCACGCCACAGAATTGTGGTTGCAGAAACTGCTTCACGCCAAGCGAGCTCAATTTGTCTCCCGTGGAGCCAATATCCAATCTGGCCAGAGGAAACTGATCGGTAAACTGTAGCGTCAGGATTTGCCGGGTCATCGACGGAATCGCGTTTTCCACCGAAGCCCGCTGTACCAGACGAAATAGTTGACCGTCCGCCTCGATTGAAGCCGAGCGGAAATTCAACTGCTCGCGCAGCTTCCGCTGCAGGGCGTCGACATATGAAAAATTGACTGATGGCGTCAGTTCCTGAATTGGAAGCGACGCTAGTTGGCCAGCCTGGGTCGCGGCGGTGTAGTTTGTTTTCTTGCCACCAACCGAACCACCAGCCGTAACAGTCTGGGACAAAGTCCCGACTTCGATGTCCCTGCACGCCTGTCCAAATTAGGCTCTGAAAGAAGAGAGGCAAGGTCCTGGTAGGGTTAGAAGA
>VFZQ01000099.1 GCA_016871135.1 Acidobacteriota bacterium
TTTTGAAGGACGTCATGCCCATGGTGAACGGCAAGTATCGCGTTGCGACGTCGCGCGCAAAAACGGCCATCGCGGGGCTGTCCATGGGCGGGGGGCAGTCGCTGGCGATCGGTTTCAAACATGTCTACAAGTTCAGCGCGATCGGTGCGTTCAGCGCGGCGGCGCCGGCGGACTTGCCGCTTGAAGGCGCACTCGCAAAGAAGCCGCTGATTTGGTTCGCCTGCGGCAAGGACGATACCTTGGTCAAGCGCAACGAAGACCTCGCCGCGCTGCTTCAATCGAAGGGCATCGCGCACACCTATCAAGCGACCGAAGGGAACCACACCTACGCTGTCTGGCGGCGATATCTGGCCGAGTTCGCGCCGCTGCTATTCAAGTAGTTACTCTTTCACAATCTTCCCGAACATCTGGCCGCCGCCTCGCTGGCCGCTCCATGTGCCCGCATATTGATCGCCACTCAAGACGATGTGCGCTGTCCAAGTACCGACGCCGGGAATCGTTAGATCTTCCATCGTGATGACTGCCGCCTTGCCCGCCCACTTGATGGTGATGGGAATTGGCACGGCGACCTCTTTGCCGTCGTAGTTCATCTTGGACTTGAACATCCACGTCTCGCCGGCCATCTTTGAAACGCTCTCGATCTTGTAGCGTTCAGGGCCGAAGGTACCCTCCTTGTTCGTGCGCGTCGAGTAGCCGACGAGGGTGACGTTCTTCATCCGCTCTTCGAACGCTCTCTCGTGGTCCGGAGGCTTCGAGCAGGATGCGAGCGCCAACAGCAGAACGACATATCTCACTTGCGTTTGTTCTCCAGCCAAAACACGTTCTGCGTGTTCTGTCCCGCGACAAGTACATCGAGGTCTCCGTCGTTATCCATGTCGGTCAGCCGGATATCGTAGGCTGCGTTCCCATGCCAGATGTCGCGACGGGTAAAATTGCCCCTGCCGTCGTTTTCAAAGATCGCCACGATGTGGCTGTCCTTGCCGCACGTGACGGCGTCGATGTCGCCATCGCCGTCGATATCGCCGAGCGCCAGATCGTGCGGGCCGCCGAGTTCCGTATCGATCTCGTGGCGCGTCCAGTTCGGGGCTTCGAACCATACGGCGCCGAAACCGTGACCTCGCGTGGCGAAGAATTCGTTCTTGCCGTCACCGTTGAGATCGGCGATCGAAATGTTAGTCGCTCCAGGCTCGTTCGCCGACAAGAGATGCTTCTTCCATCCGGACTGTCTTGGATTCGCCGGCGCTTCCCACCACGCGAACCAATTGCCGTCCTTGCCGGTCTTTGCCGCGCCCGCCAGATCGGGCCGCCCGTCGCCGTTGACATCGCCGAAGCCCATGTAGTGGCTGAGTCCCGGCGCGTCTTTGTCCGCGAATAGGGTACGCTCCCATTGCTTGGCGTTGCGAACGTTGCGCGGCGCTTTGAACCACGCGATCGAGTTCGGAAACGCGCCCGTGGGTTGGCCGCTATTACCGATCAGATCCGGCTTCCCGTCTCTATCGATGTCGCCAATTAGCAAACCGTGCACGCCATTCACTCCGCCAGTCTCGTGACTATCGATGAGGTGATACTTCCAAGCGTCGCGAAGCGGGTCCTTGGGACGCTCCAGCCAAAAAATCAACCCCGGCGAATACTGTCCGCCGATCCAATCGATGTCACCGTCGCCATCGATATCAAACGCCTCGCTGTGAATCGCCCACGCGCCTTCGTGCAACACACGCTGTTTCCAATCCGGCGCGGTGTAGAGAATCGTACGCTTGTTCGTCTGGTCGTTGACGATGATGTCCTTCTTACCGTCTCCCGTGAAATCGGCGGCGATAGCGGTGTGATTCGTGAAACCCTTGGTCACTTCGTGGAACTTCCACTTGCGTTTTGTTTCGTTCCAACAGATCCGCACGTTGGCGGTCTTGCGGCCAACGGCCACGATGTCCGCCAAGCCGTCGCCGTTGAAGTCGTCGATGGCTAGATCCTCGGTCGCCATTCCGCCGTCGTCGACCAGTTGCGTGCGCGCCCACTTGCCTTGCCGGTCGCGCTGATAGATCGCAACGCCGAAGTTCCGATCGCGCCAACCGGCCGCGAGATCGTCGGCGCCATCACCGTCGAAATCGCCCCAGCCGAGCGCGTGCGCCTGCGCGAGACGTTCCTCGATGAACTGCCGGGGCCACATCTTGCCATTCCACGGCTGCGGGCCGCGTTTCGGCGGCGCACCCTGCGGATCCATTTTCGGCGCGGGTTCCTCGTAGATGACGAGACCGTTGCCGTGCCACGGCTCCACGGTCGCTATCGCCCGCTGCAGGCCGTTGATCATTCCGAGTTTGATCTCGCCCGGCGAGCCTTCGCCGAGCTGTTGTTTTGACCATGTGCCGCCCTGTTTCTTGATGACAAATAAGCCGTCTCGCGATGCCGCGATGATCTCCTCGCCCTTTTCGCCATCGAAGTCGGTGACGATGAAGTTGTGGACGATGTGCAGCGAGGCGTCGGCAACTTCGGTGCGCCACTTGTCCTTGGCGGGATTCGCCGGAGGGTACAGCACCAGAATCCGCGCGCCGTCGCCCTCCCAATTCGGCGCCTTGTTACCGCGTCCGTGCAACGGAACAACGATGAGTTCCTTCGAGCCATCGCCGTCAACATCGCCGAAGCGGATCCGGTGGAGCGTCGGTTCGTCGCCAAGGGGAACGACGTTACCGGCTTGATCGGTCCATTGCAACGAGCCGCCACCCGCTGTGTTCGTCGGTTGCCAGTCGGCGCCAACGGCAAAGTCGAGTTTGCCGTCGCGGTCAATGTCGTGCGCGGCGACGCAGACGTTGTCCTTTTTCGTCTTGCCGTCGAGAATGACGTGTTTCTCCCACGTCGGGTTCTGATACCAAACCAGTTGCGTGGGGTTGATCGCGACGATATCGGGCTTGCCGTCCTTGTTTACATCGGCGGTGATGACAGCGTAGACGACGCCGAAATCCTTCTGAATCTCCTGCGTGCGGAAACTAAGTTGAGCGGCCAGAGGCAGTGCGGCGGCGAGTAAGACGGCGATTCGCATTGCCGGGATTTTATCAGTTTTTGGGCTGGGAGCGGCGGGATCAGGCGTCGTCACCGTCGTGATGCGGACGGATTCCTTGTGCGCCGGCGGGCGGTTTCTTGTACTTTTCAACGCCCACGCCGGTAGGCCCTTGCCGGGTGCGATTCAGGAGTGTACTAATTTCTCGCGGCGTCATCTTCTGGAAGCTCTTGCAGGCGGCGACATTTTGCTCAAGCTCCTCGACGCTTTCAACGCCGGAAACGAGAGTGTGAATGTCGTGACTCCAGGAAAAGCGCAGGCACTCCGGGATGGTCGCCACCTTTTGTTCAGTGATGTTGCCGATGGCGTTGGACTTCATGGCGATACGGCCGAGGCCAGCGGCGACGGCTTTGGGCAGAAAGTTCTGGATGAAGCTCAGGTAGTGCGGGTCGATGAGATTCACGGGATGCTGCACGGTTTCCCAGCCGTCAAAGCCGGCGAGCAGACGTTGGTGGACGGTGTAATCGTGATGACCGGTGAAACCGATGTGGCGTACCTTGCCCTGCTTCTTGGCGAGCACGAACGCTTCCAGTGAACCATTGGGTCCAAAGATGCGGTCGACTTCGTCGTGACGCGCGACTTCGTGGCACTGCCAAAGGTCGAGGTAATCGGTTTTCATCCGCTTGAGCGTATCCTCAAGCTGACGCATGGCTTCGTCGCGCGTACGTAGTTCTGCCTTCGACATCAGGATGACCTTCTGACGCCGTCCATCGGTGAGAGCTTTGCCGTAGAACTCGTCACTGAGTCCTTTGTGATACTTGTGCGCACTGTCGAAAAAAGTGACGCCGAGATCGATGGCGCGGTGGATGATGCGGACCGCGTTTTCTTCGCCGCGCTTGGCCATGTGGAACCCGCCAAGGCAGAACTTGGAAACGGTGAGTCCGGACTTGCCCAGGGTTGAGGTGGGCATATCCGCGGCCAATGCGACCGCGGTCGCGCCCAGGGTGGCGGGAGCGGCTTGGAGAAAGGAACGGCGTCTCATTGCATTCACTCTACAACACCGGCGACGTGCCTGGTCTTCTTATTCTTACGGTACCGAGCGCCACTCGCCTTCGCCCGTGAACTCCACCGCCTTGCCCAACGGCTTGGCTTCGCGCTTGACGATGACGATGTTACGTTGATCGGCGAATTCCCGGCTTAGTATGCGATTGCGCACGGACAGTGGCGCCTTGGCCGCGGGACCTTCAAGGAATACGTCGACGAAATGCACCGAGAGCTTCGTCCCGAGACACTTCAGCTTTGCGTCGCGAATCGCGAAGTTGTCGAGAACGTAGCGGCAGACTTTCGACTCCGACTCGGCTTCGAGAGGAAGATCGTCAGCATGCAACGTCACGACGATTTCCGTGCGATCGGGATAAAGATCGATCTCGGTGCGGCTCACGTGAAAGGTGTGCGCCACGCAAACAAGGACTATCGGCAGCAGCCTCACGGACGTCCGCCACCGCTGGGCGGCGGTGTCTTCTTCTCCTCGTTCAACTCGCGCATGACGTTGTTCTTATCTCGATCTTCCTTAAATATCTGGAACTTCGTGCGCACGGGCTTGCGCGGCCAGGCATTGTTGGATAGGTCGACATCGGCCGTCTCCAGATGCGGGTCGAGCGTGATGGAACGAATCTCCTTGCGCGTGGGAATCATCTTTTCCACCTGCAAATTGTTGCGGCGCCAGATTTCAGCGGGGATGCGCAACTCCTCTTTCTTGCCGTCGGAGAATTCGACTTCCAGGATCACGGGCGTGACCAAGCCTCCGGCGTTTTTCAGCACCACGGCGTAAAAGTTCATCGAAGGATCGAAGAGCTTGCGCTCGTCTTCTTCGAACTGTTTAACGAACGTTTCGAAAGCTTTCTTATCGGAAGGCAGCACCGCGAACTCGTCGTGAGAGTTGTAGAAATCGAGCAGCTCAGGGAACTCTTCGACGCGTTTCTTGAGCGGCTTGTTGCGCTGCGCGGATAGTGTCACCGGTTCTTGCTCTTGGGTACGTTTCGACAGCGGCTTTTCGATGTCGGGATTGTGTGTGTCGACGGTGTACAGCTTGATGCCTTCGATTGAGACGTCGACGTTATCGGTCGTGTAGAACCAGCCGCGCCAAAACCAATCGAGATCGGTACCGGAGGCGTCTTCCATGGTCCGGAAGAAGTCCGCCGGCATGGGCCGTTTGAACATCCAGCGCTGGGCGTATTCCTTGAAGGCAAAGTCGAAGCGCTCGCGGCCGAGTATGGACTCGCGCAGGATGTTCAGCGCGGTGGCGACCTTGTGGTAGGCATTGCCGCCGAGGTCGACGATCGATTCGGAGTTCGTCATGATCGGGTCGTGCGAATCGCTGGTCATGTACTCGACGATTTTGGCGGGATCGCCTCTGCGCGACGGGTATTTATCTTCCCACTCGGCTTCGGCCAGGTACTGCAAATAGGAGTTGAGCCCTTCGTCGAGCCAGGTCCATTGACGTTCGTCGTTGTTGACGATCATCGGGAAGTAGTTGTGGCCGACCTCGTGGATGACAACGCTGACAAGGCCGTATTTGGTGCGCGCGGAATAGGTTTTGTCTTCTTCCTTCGGGCGTGGGCCGTTAAAACAGATCATCGGATACTCCATCCCGCCAACGGGGCCGTTGACCGAGATCGCAACCGGGTACGGATACTGGAACGTGTAGCGCGAGTAGACGTTAAGCGTATGGATGATGGCGTGGGTGGAGTAGCGTTCCCAGAGCGGGTTCCCTTCCTTGGGGTAATAAGACATGGCCATCACGGTGTTGCTACCGGAGGTGTGGCCTTGGGCGTCCCAAGCAAACTTGCGGGAGGAGGCGAAGGCAAAATCCCGGACGTTTTCGGCGTGGAAGACCCAGGTCTTTTTGCCGGTGGGCTTCGACTTCTCGTTCGCCGTGGCTTCCGCTTCGGTGACGATCATGACGGGCTTCTTCGCGGTGTGGGCCTGCTGCAAGCGTTGGCGCTGCACGGCCGTTAACACTTCGTTGGGATTCTGCAGAACGCCGGTGGAAGCGACGATGTGATCGTTGGGAGCAGTGATACGGACCTTGTAGTCGCCGAATTCGAGCGTGAACTCGCCAGTGCCGAGGAACTGCTTGTGCTGCCATCCGTTGACGTCTGTATAGGCGGCCATCCGCGGAAACCACTGCGCGATTTCGTAGAGCCAGTTGCCATCCTTGGGAAAATACTCGGCGCCGGTGCGGCCGGAAATGCGCTTGGAGTTGTTGATCTTGTAGTTCCAATCGAGGGAAAAGACGAAGCTCTTGCCTGGCGCGAGCGGCGAGGGGAGATCGACTCGCATCATGGTGCGGTTGATGTGTTTATGAAGTTCTCGGCCTTGCTCATCGCGCACCGTACCGACGGTGTAGCCGCCTTCGAAAACGTCGTCCATGTGGCGCCTGAAAGCAGGAAGCGGAAACTTCTTCCAGTCGGGCGCGGTTTCGGTGAGGTAGGTATCTGAGTGCGGATCCCAGATGTTTTGATCGAGTTGCAGCCAGAGATAGTTGAGCGCGTCGGGGGAGTTGTTGTGATAGGTGACCGTTCCCTTGCCGACGATGCGTTGGTTGACGTCATCCAGTTCAACGTCGATGGAGTAGTCGGCGCGCTGCTGCCAATACTTGTGGCCCGGCGCGCCGGAGGCGGTGCGCTGGTCGTTGGGAGTTGGAAGGACTTCTTCGAGTTGACGGAACTTGTCGGCCGGGCTCTTTTTGTTCTGAGCAGCGGCAATTGCGACGAAAGCGATGCCGGCGAGCAACGTTCGGATCATGATTCAAGCTAGCGAAACTCGGGCAATTAAGGCAAGCTGGTATTTGGTGACCGAAACGGAAGCGAAACCCGGGATCAGCCTCGGGGCGTTTGGAATGATCCTGGTACTGGTGTCGATCGGCGCGTTTTTCGCGGCGCTGGCGGCGGCCTATTACTTTGTGCTGGCGGAGCGGACGGACCGGGATCCGGGGCATTTTTCTAACTGGTTCTGGCTGTCGACGGCGTTGATTGTGTTGAGTTCAGGTTGCCTGCAGCGGGCGCGTTCGACGCTGTTGTTCGCGCGGTTCGGCTCTTACCGGCGGGATTTGTGGGTCACAACCGCGGTCGGACTTGCGTTCCTTGTGACACAGGTGCTGGGCTGTCTCGATCTCAACGCACAAGGGGTGTTTGTGGCTGGAAATGCAAAAGGGTCGATGTACTATGTATTTACCGGCGTGCATGGGTTCCACTTGGTAGGTGGGATAGGCGCGCTGGTGTGGTTAGTGCGGAAGGCGCGGGCGCTGCGAGACGGCGAAGAGCAACCGTTGCGCAGGCATCGCGCGGCGGCGCGGCACGTGGCGTCGTACTGGCATTTCATGGGCGCGGTTTGGATCGGGCTTTTCGTTTTTCTGTTGATCTGGAGGTAGTATGTGGCGATTGGCATTTATCGTATTGACGGGCTGCTCCAGTTTTCAAGAAGGCTTCAATAAGGGTTTCGACAAGAGCTTTCGCGAGAGTTGTCTGAATGGCGCGTTAAAGAAAGGCGCCGACAAAACGGTGGCCGAGAAGTACTGCGACTGCGCGCTGGCGAAGTTCAAGGAGACGAAGTCGATGGACAAGGCGGCTGATTCGTGCGCGCCCAAGTGATACGCTGCTAGGCATGAAAACTTCACTTGTCCTGGCGTGCGGGATCGCGCTTCACGCCCAACTTTTTGTACTCGATAAGACACAGATGGTTCGAATGACGGCCGCGAACCCGTACGAACGATTTGCCGACGGCCGTCCCAAGGTTCCCGATTCCGTCTTGCACGAAATCAAGCTACTGACCCAAGAGGATGTGCTGAACGTTCTTACGGCGAAGGGGCATCCGAATCATTTTGAGGGCAACTGGCGGCTGTTGCATCCGGGCAAGAAACTGGTGGGAAGGGTGGTGACGGCGCAGTATATGCCGGTCCGCGCTGACCTAGCGAGGATCAGCGACGAGGAGGCGGTCAAGCGCGGGTGGTCGACAAGTCCAAATCAGAGGGTGATCGATCAACTGCAGCCGGGCGATGTACTGGTTGTCGATCTCTTCGGCAAGGTGGCGGGAGGGACGTTTGTCGGCGATAACTTGGCGACGGCGATATTCGCGGCGACAGGAAACGGGTTCGTCATCGATGGATCGGTGCGGGACCTGGACGGAATCTTTCCTCTGGACATGGGGGCGTACTTTCGAAACGTGCATCCGTCGGCGATTCGCGACGTCATGCTGACCGGGTACAACATACCAGTTCGGATTGGCGGTGTGACGGTCATGCCCGGCGACGTCGTTCTAGGCGACCGTGAAGGGGTCTCGTTTCTGGCGCCCGAGCACATACAAGCGGTTCTGGACCGCGCCGAGGAAACGCGGATTCACGACGAGTGGACGAAGGCGAAGTTCTTGAGCGGTAAATACAAGTCAACGGACCTTTATCCGCGCCCGAAAGACCCGGCGCTGTTGAAGGAGTATGAGACATATAAGGCGTCGAAAATGAAGCGTCGGAATTAGGGAATATCCTCTACAGTTCCGCGGGTGGCGCTCCGATAGTAAGGATGTGCCGAGTTTGCGCAAAATAATCGCCGTAGTGATGCTCCTGGAGGCGGGGGCGTTTCTTTCAACGGGTTTGTCGCCGGACTTGATGGGTGAGGTCACGGAGGTCTTGAACGAAATCGGCTCGGCATTGCCCAAGGATCAATTCGACGCCGTACTGGCCCTGGTTGCGGCGATGCAAAAGGTCATGGTCGTACTTGGCGCCGTGTTCGCGTTCGCGGGGTTCGGAGCGTTTCATGGACGGGGATGGGGCCGGTGGGCCGCGATTGGCGGATCCGTCGTCAATCTGTTGATTTTTCTTCCGGCAGGCGTGGCGGGACTCTGGGCGTACCTGAAACCGTTGCCGGCGGATCCTGACCAGGCGGAGCGGGACGCGCTGCGCCCGGAACCAACCTCGCACATTGTCATTTTCGTCTCGAGCATCCTCGTCATGCTTTACCTGCGATCCTACTTGACCGAGTTCGCGCGGGGTTTGGGGCTACCGGTAAGAGCTGACGATTCATTGCCGATCGAGTGGCTGATCGTTGGTCAATTGGGTTTCACACTGTTCCATGAACTGGGGCATCTGGTGCTGGCCTGGGGGGTAGGGTTCCGCTTTCAAGCTATGAATGTCGGACCTGTAACCGTTTCAAGAAACACATCGGGTGACTGGCGGTTCGGTTTTGACGCGTCGAAAATTCTGATGGGTGGCGGGTATTTACAGTCGGTGCCCGGAAGCACAAAAGACTTGCGGATGAACTGGATTCTCATCGTAATCGCGGGACCGCTGGCATCGCTCTTCGTCGGTTTGATCGGGTTTCTAGGTTTGATCAACCTCGCGGGAACAGCGTATGCGGGTTACTGGTACATCGCCGTGTACGTCAGCGCGATTTGCGGCTCGGACTTTATCGCCAACATGCTGCCATTAGGGCAGGCGGACGGGGCGATGCTGCTTCATGCACTGCTAAATACCAGGAAGGGCAAGGCGATACTCGGATCGTTGGAAGCGTCGATGCTAGCAGACCGGGCGGACCGGGAGTCGATCGACATGGACCCCGAGCAATTGTTGGAGACGCGGCGCAAGGCGCTGGCGTCGGTAGCCAAGAATAAGGAAATCAGCCCGCTCGAGTTGGCGTGTCATAAGCTGGAGTTCGCGCGGGCAAGTATCATTGCGGGACGTAACGCGGAAGCCGCGGAAACGCTGCGCGAGGCGGGGCTGGTACTGGAAAGAACGCCGAATCTGCCGTCGACGGTTTGGTTCCGATATTTCCTGGATGTTTATGAGGTCGAGCTAGCGACTGGGCGGCTGACAACTGCGACCGAGGCGCGGAACAAGGCGCTCGATCTTGAAGAGCGGCTGGATGGCGCCGAGGTCGATTGGGACACGGCGCTGGCCCTGCGCGTCGAATGTGTAAAGCTGCGTATCGCCGACAGCGATTTCCACGGAGCGCGCCTCCGAGCCGAGGCGATCCGGGCGCATTGCCCGAAGCGGAAATCGCTCACGCCAGAACGAGCGCAGCTACTGGCCCTACAGGGCGAGTGCCTGATGCGTACCGGCCCCAAGAACGAGGGTCAGGATCTTCTGGACGAAGCCGTCGATGAAATCCTCGATGCATCGGGAGACCGGCGGCTACTCGGAAATTCGCTCGAGGCGCTCGGCCAGATTGCCGTGCGCATTGCCGAAACGGGCGAGATGGAGACCGCTATTAAACTTTTTCAGATCGCGGTGCCGAATCTGGAAACGAATGGGTTCGGAGTGCGCGCAAACGCGTTCCGGGCAGCATGGGCGGAGGCGCTGTACAACCACAATTTAGTCGAGGAAGCCGTGGCTGTTATCACGCCGCTTCAGGCTGTCGGATTGGGTGGACGGTTCGCTCGCGATGTAGCGTCGTTGCGCGCTGCGCTGTTTTTGGCCGAGGGAAAACCGAACGAAGCGTTGTGCCTTCTGGAACCGTTGACGTCTTCCGATTCCGACACCGATCCGACGCAGCCGGCTCGAAGCCGTTCGCTGCGGTCCTGGGCGCTGTATAAAATGGGTTGGTATCAGGACGCCGTCGCGGAAGCGCGCCGCGCCTGCGACGTCTTGATGCCGGTCGAGCATTACGAAGCGGCGTATGCGTTGTTAACGCTCGCGCTGGCCGTTTGGCAGGACAATCGAGACCTGGGCGCCGCCTATTTGGACGAGGCTACGCGAATCATTTCGCAAAGCGGCCATTTGGTTCCCGCCACGAAGGTTGTGAGGCTGGAAGAGATCGCCCGGCAGTTGAGTTCGGTCGATCGGCACAATGAGAGCAAGCAGGTTTTGCTGGCCGCGGACGAGTTCCGCCGATCGCCGGCCAGAATCGGTTAGCGACGCCTCGAAAGAGATGAGTGCCTTCGTTCGTGAGCCTACTACGGCGGCCCATGGGGTCCCGTTAGCGCCAACTCAGCAGTGGCGCACTATTGAG
>VFZQ01000100.1 GCA_016871135.1 Acidobacteriota bacterium
TTGCCGGTGTTGGAGCCGTCGAACAGTTTTCGAAACGCGCTCGGCGCCGATTCCAGGCCCTGATTGATGTCCAGCCGGTACTGCAACCGGCCCTCTTGATGCCAGCGCAACAGCTCGGCGCGGGCTTCTTCGAAACGGGCCGCGTAGTCGATGACAATGAAGCCCTGCATCTTCAAGCGCTTCGTAATGATATGGAACAAGTTGTTCGGCCCGGGTTCGGGCTCGGTGCGATTGTAGGTCGACACCATACCGCATGCGGGAATGCGGCCGAAGTTGTTCATGCGGTTGAGCACGGCTTCGAGCGTTGCGCCGCCGACATTTTCGAAGTAGATATCGACCCCGTTCGGGCAATGCCGTTTCAGCGCCGCACGCAGGTCTTCGGTCTTATAGTTGATCGCGGCATCGAAGCCGAGATCGCGCGTGATCCACTGGCACTTCTCATCGGCGCCCGCAATGCCGACCACACGGCAACCTTTGATCTTGCCGATCTGCCCGGCGAGCGAACCAACGGCCCCCGCCGCCGCCGAAACAACCAGCGTCTCGCCCTCCTTCGGCGCGCCGATGTCGAGCAATCCGAAGTACGCCGTGTAGCCGATGTGCCCGAACAGGCCGTAGTGAGCCGCCAGCGGTATGCCGACCGACGGCACCTTCGAGAAGCCCTTGCCCGGTCCCGTGTAATAGGTCTGCCAGCAGATCAACCCCTGCACCGTATCGCCGGCCGCGAACTTCGGATTGCGCGACTCTTCCACGATGCCGATTCCGCCGCCGCGCATGGTCTCGCCGAGACCGACCATCGGCACGTAGGTATCGCGAACCATCCAGACGCGATTGGCCGGATCAAGCGAAAGATATACGTTGCGCACGCGGATCTCGCCCTCTTCGAGCGGCTTCAACTCTTCTGTCTGCCATTCAAAATCGGCCGCCTTCGGCAGACCTTCGGGGCGCGCGGCCAAGTTCCATTTCTTGTTCGTGATTGTCATAGCTGGCTTTCGTCTTTGAACTGCTCGAAGATCCCATCGAACTCGTGGTGTGCCGCGCGGAAGATCTCCAGCAAGCGGGGATCGAAGTGCGACGGCAGCGTCCGGCCATCGCCGTCGAGCATGATGCGGCACGTTGCCTCGTGGTCGAACGCACGCTTGTAAGGCCGCCGGCTGCGCAGTGCGTCGTAGTTGTCGCTTAGCATCACGATGCGCCCGGAGATCGGAATCTGCTCGCCCGTCAGCTTATGCGGATACCCTGAACCGTCCCAGTGTTCGTGATGCGTCAACGCGATCTCGCGCGCCATGTCGAGCAGCCGCGAATTCGATCCCTCCAGCAGACTCGCGCCAATCAGCGTGTGCGACTCCATGACTTTGCGATCGCCGCGGTCCAGCGAACCCGCCTTTCGGATCAGATCGTCGGGGATCGCAATCTTGCCCACATCGTGCATCGGCGCGGCGCGGAAGACCAACTCTTGATCGTCGTCGCTCCAGCCCAGATGGCGAGCGAGTACGCGCGCGTAGTGACTTACGCGCTGAATGTGCGCGCCGGTTTCGCGGTCCTTGTAGGCCGATGCGCGCGTGAGGCGCAGAATGGTGTCGTAGTAGGCCTCTTCCAGCTCCATCGAACGGCGGCGCTCCAACTCCAGCGCAAAGCCGATGTCGATGGTCGCGGCGCGGTTCAGCCGCCGCGCTTCGCTCAACTCGCGGCGAATGCTCTCCTGACGCGTTTCGAGTTCGGTGATACGCGCGCTCGCTTCTTCGAGCGTTTGGGGCGCCGGCTGAACAGCGCGGCGGCGGCTTGACGATTTTTCAATTGGGCGTGCTGGGTTCTTTCGAGGCATATCCGCGCCGGTACTCGCGGCTCCTTTGCAATATCCGCACGGCCAGATTGTATCAGGCTACGCGCCGTCAAGTCGAAAATTGTCGCCGAGGTAGATCCGCTTGACCTCGGGATCTCTGCCAAGCTCCTCCGGCGAACCAGTGCGAAAAATGCGTCCGCCGCTGATGATATACGCACGATCGGTCACCGCCAGCGTCTCGCGAACATTGTGATCGGTGATCAGGACTCCGATGCCCGTGCGCTTCAACTCGCCGATAATTCGCTGCAGTTCGATGACCTGAATCGGATCGATTCCCGAGAACGGCTCATCGAGCAACAGAAACGTCGGTTCGATCACCAGCGACCGCGCGATCTCGGTGCGGCGCCGCTCGCCGCCGGAGAGCATGTAACCCTTCGAATTCCGAACGGTCTCCAGACCCAGTTGTTCGATCAGCCGATTCATGCGTTCCTTTCGCTGCCGTGAATGGTACGGCAGCGTTTCGAGAATCGCCATCAGGTTTTCTTCGACCGTCAGCTTGCGGAACACGCTCGCTTCCTGCGGGAGATACGATACGCCCCGCCTCGCGCGCCGGAACATCGGCAGATTTGTGATGTCGTCGCCATCCACCAGCACTTGCCCCGAGTCCGCGCTGACAAGTCCCACGATGATATAGAAGCTCGTTGTTTTGCCGGCGCCGTTTGGGCCGAGCAGGCCGACGACTTCGCCCTCCCGCACGTTGACCGACACATTATCGACCACCTTGCGGCCGCGGTATGACTTCGATATTTCTTTCGTCTCTAGAACGCGCATGGATGCTATTTGCCGGCCTTCTTGCGCTTCAAGCGGCTCTCGGTTGGCCGCGCCGCTTCGCCATCGACCTGCAACTTATCATTGTCGGCGAACCAGGTGATCGTTTGCCCGCGCGTCGTCCCTTTTACCGAATCGGTGAAGACAGGAGCGCCGCCGCTTAACAACACACGCCCTTCTTCCACTTCGTATTCGGCGTGCTCGGACGACCCGTTTCGCGTTCGATCCGCCGAGCGCTGGAGAACACTCACGGCGCCATCGGCGTGGGCGCGTTCGAGCGCGTTGTCTTCCTTCGAAAACCACGCGCGCAACTCTTTCGACAGCACGTTCAAGTCGCCGCGCTGCAGCGTCACGCCGTTCTTGTAGTGCGCGATCTTCTCCGCGTCGTTGAAGATCAACTCGGGCGCGCGGACCAGCGTGAACTGCGCCGCCTTTTGCTGCTTGGCATCGGCCTTCGGTTTCTCGCGCGTCTGCGTGAAGACTTTGCCGCTCGCCTCCAGCCGCTGATTCTTGCGGTCGATCGTAATGACATCGGCGTCGATCTTATCGGCGCCCTGCCACATCGAAGCGCCGCCTTCGTACCGCACCCACTTGTTGTCGTCGCGCGTGGTCATCTTCACGGCGCGCGCCTGCACGGTCTCGCTGGAATCCACGAGCGACGGCGTCTTCTTCTGTTTCTTGTCCGGCAAACGCGTCGATACTACTTTCCCCACCGCGATCATGTTGCCCGTCTTCTGATCGAGATCGATCTGCGCCGCCTCGGTTGATCCGGTGAGATCCCATACGCGCGCCGCGCCGGTTAAAGTGATCTGCTCGGCAGCCTGGTTTAACTTCGCTTTCGACGACCGCGCCCGCCGTTCGCCCTCTTCGTATTGAAAATTCGTCGTTTGTTCCAGCAGCGCAAGATCCCCGGTCTTTCCATCGAACGTCGCCAGCAACTCCTCCGACGATGTCTTCGCATCCGGCATCTTCGGCTTCCCTTTGGTCCATGTCGTCGCCTTGGTCGCGCGGAATGTCTCGATCTGATTCTTCGCGCCATAACGAATCCACATACGCTCGCCGTTCAACCTGCGATGCCGGTCCGCGGGCATCTTCGGCAAGAACTCGATTTCGCCCGGCGACTGCGTAACGACATTGTCGATCTCCTCGCCGTTCTCCCGCATCGCCATTTCGATGACGTCGGACTTCAGCACGCGCCCGGCCGTTTTGGGCGGAGTCGACTCGACGACGCTATCCCCGCGCGCCACCGCTCGCTTCAGCACGCTCTCGCCTTTTGGCGTGTCGAAGTCCATATCGACGCGGCGCGCGGTCACCGTCGTTTTGCCGGCGTCGGATGTAGTCGTGAGCTTCGCGTTCTGTTCCGCTTCGATGCGATTGATGACGTTCTTATCGGCGAAGCGCATCGTCAACTTCTCCGCCTGATACTCCAGCAACCGCGCCGGCTGTTTGTCATCGCCGTGCGCTTTCACCGCCTCGACAAGTTCGATCTCGCCTTCCTTCAACGAGACAACCGCGTCGCCGGCGTTCAGCGTGAGCGTCTCCCGAACGAGCTTCGACCACGGCGACAAACGAATCTTCGATTCGTCCTCGCGGTACACCAAATGCCCCGCCTCGACATGCATCTTGCGCGCGCCTTTCGCCCAATCCAACTTGACGTTGGCGTTCATGATCAACTCGCGCAGCGCGGGATCGTAGACGGCGCCGGATGAGGACCCGGCGGAGTTTTCGAACACAAATTCCGCCGCGCGTTCGGTCGTCACCTTTCCGGTTTGCATGTCGTAGGTCACGCCCGACGTCTTGATGTTGATCAGTCTGTTGCGCGCATCGGGGTCGTCCTTCAGCCCCATCGTCATATCGACATCGCTGTCGGCGAACAGCGAGCCTTCGTCGGCTTTCAGTTCCGCTTGCGGAGCACGCACAAAGTCGTATCCGGCGCCGTCTTTGTGGAAGATCTTGACTTCGACATTTTTCAGATTGACGCGCGGCGGGTCGGTCAACTGTTCGAACTCACTCGCGCGCACCTCGGCCACGGCCCGTTCGCCGTCCTTCTTGGTCCACACCCAGCCTTCGCCGGCTTTGGCCAGCAGTCCGGCCGCCAGGGCATCGGGCCTTCTGGGTGCGTTCTTACTCTGTTCGGCTTTCTGCTGGCGAAACACCCAGCCGACGGTCACCGCCAAGGCCAGGCACGCGGCCAGCAACAGCCACCCGGTGCGGCGCATGAAACTTCAGGGTAGCATTCGCCGTGCGTTTTCAAGCCATGCTTCATGTAACAAACGCCCCCGTTCGCGCCGCCATTCCGCTTCGCTGAACACGTGAAGTTGTTCCCGGCGGAGCGCCGTCACCGCGCGGCCCAACGCCAGCGTTCCGCCCTCGCGATCGTAGGTCGCATACAACGGATCGAGGCCGATGCCGTTCTCCCACGCCCAGCCGGCGATTCTTGTCTGCCCTTCGCTCGATAGATCGCGTCCCGTTAGCCATTCGGCCACAGGTCTCGTCACGAACCAAGGGCGGTGACTCGCACCGTCGACAAAAGCCCACTCGATCGGCCGGCCGCCCTTGGTGATAACACGCTGGTTGAGGTCCGCGAAAAACTCGTCTTTGCTTCCCTGCATCGCGACGACGGTATCTTCGCGGCCGTTGTAAATCAACACGCGGCGATGCAACGCGTAGAGCGACGCCGCGCGATCGCCCAGAAAAGCCATCGCCTGATACGGCACTCCCTGGCACATCGGCTTCGACCGGTCCCAATAGCCGCCCGTGCCATCGAGATTTCCGCCGCCCGCCATCACAGACGCTCCGATCCTGCTGTCGGCCGCCGCCGCGAGCGCCACCACAAACGAGCCCATCGAATAACCCGCAGCAGCGATCCGCGCGGGATCGACATCGTTGCGCGTTAGCAAATACGACACGGTTTGCATCACGTCGGTCATCATCAAGCCGCCGAGCCACCGGCCAAGGCGTTCCGGTTCGATGACACGGTCATGCGCGCGCGTGCCGGACTTCCGTTCGGCGTTCCGTTCGCCCTCGCCGGCGGGGTCGTATGTAACAACAACGAAACCAATCAACGCGTAAGCGACACCGGCATACATCGCATACCAGGAGTATTTGTCGCCGCCATGTCCGTTGACGACGATCAGCGCCGGCATGCGCCCGCGCGGCTCGCGCGGCCGGCACACAATCGCCGGAACGAGCATGCCAAGTTGCGTGGTGTAGGACACCCGCTCGATGACAACGCCGCCGTCGATCTCGCTCGATCCATGTTGGGCCGAATCCAGCGCCGGCAGAGGATCCGGCACATGCAGCGCTTCGCGAATTTTCGGGCGGAGGCCGTCCATCGCGTCTACCGCAGCGGCGAATACGCAGCCGCTTTGTAAATGGCAACGGTCATGAACGCGTTCGATTGCCCGTGCTGTTCAATCGATTCAGCCCGCACGCGGATCCACTCCGGGTCGGCGTTGAACTTTGCCCAGGCGGCTTCGCGCGCGCCCAACGAGTCGAACGGCGTGAAGTAAATCAGGTTCGGCATCCATGGTCCAAACAACGCCGACGTGTAGAGCACCGGGTGAATTCCGCTGCGGTGGAAGATCGGAATCTCCGGTCCCGCGAATCGTTCGTGCAGCGCTTTATGCTGGCGCCAGGTCGGCGAGTGATAGATGCGGAACTCGTAGAAGCGTGGCGCGGGCGCGGACCAATCGAATGGCGGGGCGTAATCGGTCGCCTGCAGCAACGACCGCGAAAAATGTTCGTACGGCGGTTCGGCATGATCCTCCAACTCAGCAGCCGGAGGCCGCAAGGCGTTCGCCTGGTCGACGGAATCCCACTCGGCCACCACCGCGATCTGCGGCATGTGATCGGCGAAAACGGCGTCCAGGATCAGCGCCGATTTCGCGCCGTAAGCCGGCAGCCAGGTGTGTTCCAGCCACTTGTGCAGGCGTGCGCCCTGCGTGGAGTGCTTCAGGAAATACTGTTCGAAGGTGTAGAGCTTTGGAGTGGTCGAAGGCATGGAGAATGGTAATGTACAGAGTATACTCATGCGGGGCCTTCTCGCTCTTCTTTTTGCACTGCTTGCGGCGATTGCCGCCGCCGAATACCGGCCCCCGGCCGGCACGCGTTCCGTTGTGAAACGGCCGGGCGGAGAGTCTATTCTCCCCGGCGGCCGCATGATCGCGCCGCTGGGCCGTCAGTTCCAGACCGGGCCCGGACCATGGGGACTCGCCGTTGCGCCGAACGGAAAGCGCGTGATGTCGGCCGATGGCGGGCCGCGCGGGTACTCGCTCACGGCGTTGGAGCCGCGCGCCGACGGCTGGCGAATCAACCGCTTCGAGGCGACCAAAAAGAAGGCCGGCGAGGAGATAGACGATGACGATTTTCGCAGCGTGTTCATGGGCCTCGCCTTCGCGTCGAACGATGAGGTGTTCGCCAGCGAAGGCGAATCAGGCCGCGTTCGGTTGGTCGATGCCGCCAGCGGCAAGGCAAAGCACATTTACGAGTTGAACTCGGCGGAGTACAAAGATTCCTACTCGGGCGATCTGGTCTACGACGCCAAGCGGCGCTTGTTGTATGTGGTCGATCAGGCGAACTTTCGGATCGCGGTGATCGACGCGCGCAAGCAGCGTTTCGTGGCGAATGTGCGCGTGGGCCGGTTGCCGTTTTCGATTGCGCTTTCCCCCGACGGCAAACACATCTACGTCACCAACATCGGCATGTTCGAGTACAGCGCGATTCCGGGCGCCGATGCGAAAAATGCGCGGAACACGGGACTGCCTTTCTCGGCATTCGGCTTTCCGTCGGCCGAGGCCGAGAAGGGCGCCGACCGCATGAACGCTTCCGGCCAAATGGTGCGCGTGCCCGGCCTCGGCAGCCCGAATGTGAAAGAGGCGAACTCGCTGACGGTGATTGATGTCAGTGCGGCGGAGTCGCCGAAAGTCGTGAAGTTCATTCCGACGGGGCTGCCGTTTGGGCGCGGCTCGCACGGCGGTTCGAGCCCGACGGCTGTCACCGCGAATGACCAGCACATCTTTGTCGCCAACGGCCACAACGATACGATCACCGTGATCGGCGCGAAGTCGTTGGAAGTCGAGCGCGAGATTCCCATCCGAATCCCCGGGCTGGAGACGCTGCGCGGCGTTCTGCCGGCCGGGTTGGCGCTCGATGGGTCGACGTTGTATGTCGCCGAGGCCGGCATCAACGCGATCGGCGTGATCGATCTGAAGACCAATTCCGTGAAAGCCCATCTGCCCGCTGGCTGGTTTCCCACGCGCGTGGCCATACGCGAAGGCACGATGTACGTGACCAACGCGAAGGGCAACGGCATCGGCCCTAATGCGTCGATGACGAAAGCCTACGAATCGAGTTTCATTACCGACCAGCGGCGCGGGACAATTTCGATTTACCCCGTGCCCGACTCGGGCCAAGCCGCCAAACACACCGCGCGCGTGATGCAGCTGAACGGATTCGCCCCGTCAACCGAAGCCGCGGGCAAACTGCCGGATGCGATTCAGTACGTCGTCATCATCGTGAAGGAAAACCGCACGTTCGACGAGGTGTTCGGCGATATCGTCTCGGCCTCGAACGCACCGGTGAACGGCGCGTGGGATCTGGCGCGGCTCGGCCAGTACGCCGTCATCGCCAGCGAGCGCGGCGAGGTGCAGCAGCGCTTCGCGATGAAAAACGTCGCCGTTTCGCCCAACCATCGCGCGCTGGCCGAGCAGTTTGCGTTCAGTGATAACTTCTACGCCGATTCGGAAGTGTCGGTCGACGGGCACCACTGGGCGGTCGGCAGTTATCCCAACGCATGGACCGAGTCGACGCTGATGGCCGCCTACGGCGGGCAGAAGAACTTCCGGTTTCCGACGTCGGCCCCCGGCCGGCTGTTGTTCACCGGCAGCAATTCGTCAGTGCATCCGGAAGAACAACTCGAAGCCGGCGCGCTGTGGCATCACCTCGATAAACACGGCATTTCGTTCCGGAACTTCGGCGAGGGTTTCGAGCTCAGCGGTATCGACGAAGGCCCGGGACTCGCACCCACCGGCGCGCGATTTCTGACGAATGTTCCGATGCCCGATCCGCTGTACAAGAACACCTCGCGCGACTACCCCGGCTATAACATGAACATTCCGGATCAGTACCGCGCGAACGCTTTCATCAAGGAAGTGGAACAGCGCTACATCGTCGGCAACGAAGCGTTTCCACGGCTGGTCTACATTCACCTGCCCAATGATCACGCGGCGAATCCGCGTCCCGAAGACGGTTACCCATTCCGGCAGTCGTACATGTCCGACAACGACTACGCGCTCGGCCGGATCATGCAGTTTCTATCAAAGAGTCCGTGGTGGAAACAGATGGCGGTGTTTGTTACCGAAGACGACGCGCAAGGCGGCGTCGATCACGTCGACTCCCATCGCACAGTGTTCCTGATGGCCAGCCCATACGCGAAAAAGAACTACGTCTCCAAGGTGAATTCGAGTTTCCCGGGACTGCTGAAGACGGTGTTCCGGCTTTTGAAGCTGCCGCCGCTGAATCTGTACGACGCGTCGGCGGCCGACCTCTCCGATTGCTTCACCGAGACGCCGGACTTCACGCCGTTCACGCTCCGGTCGATCCGCCCCGAGCTCTTCGATCCCGCCAAGGCGCGCGATCCGCTCGACCCGAAACCCGGCCCGCGAATGGATGACCCGCGCGCGGTGCGGGAACAGCACACGCCGAGATAACCCATGTACAGGCTGATTCTAGTGAGCCTGCTTTCGCGCGCCGCGTATGGCGCGAAGGCGAGGTACAACGACGCTCGCGCCGGCATGATGGTACGGAGCGAGTTCGGCTGTTTGGCGCTGCGAAACAAAGGCGTCACGTCGATTCAGGGGCTGGAGGATCCGTTGCCCTATCTCAACGGGAACGTCCGTCGCGTGAACGCCGGTGGCAGTTTCAACGTGGCATCGTGGACCGGCGCTTCGGGTGTAGGCGACACGGTCTCCGCAACGAGTGGCGTGTTGAGTTCGAGGCATGCGAGTGGCACGATTCGTTAAGACAGCGGCTGTACTGTTGCACCTGCTGTTTTTCGCCGAGTACCTTCCGCCTTTGTATCGCTTGTTTGTGCCGTACGATCTCCACGGCTACCACTACCCGTTGATGGACTTCGCCTTTCGCGAATTGCGCGCGGGCCGACTGCCTGAGTGGGACGCGGGCGTCTATTGCGGCATCCCGCTGTTGGGCAACATACAGGCGGCGCTGCTTTATCCGCCTACATGGGTGCTCTTCCTCGCGAACTGGACAAAGGCGGCGCTTTCGTATCGGCCTCTTGAAATATATGTGCTCGCGCATGTGTGGCTTGGGTTCGGATTGGCGTACCGCTGGTTTCGCGGGCGCGGATTCGAGCCGTTGGCGTGTTGGATGGGAGCGGCGGTGTTCGCCTACTCGGGTTACATGATGACCCAGTTACAGCACCTGGGATTGGTTTGCGGCGTGGCGTGGTGGCCCGCTGCCTTTCAGGCGATCGACGAATCGGAACGCGACGCGGCAGGGCGGCCATTGTGGAAGCTTGCCGGTGTGTCGGCGCTCGTAGTCCTGGCGGGATATCCGCCGTTGTGGGCTGCGTTCGCGGTGTGCGTGGCGGTGTATGCCGCCTGCGCGGGCGTGCTGAGGCGAAGCCTCGCGGCGCTGGCATTTTCGTTGTGTCTGGCGGCGGTGCAGTTGTGGCCGGCATTCGAAGCGAACCGGCTGGTGCCGCACCTTGCACATTACGGCGCCGGTGTGCGGGAATTCGCGCAATACGCGACTTTTGCGTTGCCAAACTACCATGCCTTCGGACTGCATATGCCGGTGATGACCAATCCGGGCTTGGACTATTGGTATTTGGGCGCGGCGGGGTTGGTTGGCATCGTGTGCGCCTTTGGGAGGGGAGCACGCGCCGCATGGTTGCTGGCGCTGGCGGCGTTGTTCTTCTTGACGAACCCCTATTACGCCGTTTCCGATATTGTCGCGAAGTTCCCGATGCTCGCGTCGGCCCTGCGGAGTTGGTATTTCATGCCCGGATTGACAGTCGCGGCGGCCCTGCTGACGGCGATCGGCTGGAACCGGCTGGCGACCCGAAAGACCGGGTCCGCGCCGGCGTGGCTTGTGGGTGCGTCGATTGCCGCGGCGGCGGTGTGGTCGGCGCGATTACTGTGGCTTTGGTATCCGTTCGATGAGGTCGATTTCGCCGCCGGACCAGCGACCGCGGTGGATGTAGCGATCGGCGTGGCCATCGCGGCGGGATTGGCTGCAACTGCCCGGCGTGCCGCATAGCTAGAGCCTCATTGCTGTGTGTCTGCGCCACTCCTCGCCGGTTGCCCGCGATTTCCCATATTCGACGCGCCGCCGCATACTGCTCGG
>VFZQ01000101.1 GCA_016871135.1 Acidobacteriota bacterium
TCGAAGTTCGCGTTCAGCTCCTTTTCCGCGATCAGCCCGCGGCCGGCCGCAACGTTGCTGGCGTCGTAGTCCCGCAGGAAAACGTGATCCGCTTTGACGTTGGCGACGGCGTCGAGGACATAGCGGCCATGGCCCGCGGCGATGTCGACGATCTTCACTTTGCGGCCTTCGCGACGCAGAGCGGCGGCCGTCTCGGCGATGGACGCTTCGACGTGTTGTTTGCGTATTCGAATCCCGCGCCAGCCGATGGCTTCGAGATAACTCTTGTCGACGAGTTTGCCGATTGGCGTGATGCCCGAGGGCTTGTTTCGATAAACGTAATCGAGTGTCGCGCCTGAATCGAAGCCCGTCGCGAGTCCGAGCCGAATGCCTTCCGACAGGCGCCCGCCCGTCTTCATCGACAGGCGCTGATTCGCGTACATCCAGGTTCTGGGTGACAGCATGCAGGCGGGCGCCGACATCGCGTCGAACTCCTCTTTCGTGAAGCCACGCTTGTCGGCGTGGCGCAGTGAAACGGCCTCGTAGGGCCTGTCGAATTGGGCAAGGATGAACTTGCGTGCCTGGGCGAGAGGTTTGGCGCGATCTTTCTCGCCGAGCGTGTCGTGGAAGAAGCCGGGGAAGCGGAGGTACTCTTTGTTCGTCGTGCCGAGCCGCTCATAGAAACGGAACTGCGGCGCTTCGTGGACGACCCAGTCCGAACCGGAGACGAGTAGTTGCGTGGGGACGGTGATCGCCGCGGCGTCGTCGATCACGTGATCGGCGGTTTTGTACAAGCCGAGCAGGACGCGGGCCGAGATTGGGCGCTTAATGAGCGGATCGGTCTTGTAGGACTCGGCCCGCGTTTCATCGTGCGTCAACATTCCCGGTCGCACGTAGCTGTTGACGAAGAAGTCGCCGTAGACTTTGTGCCAGAGCGCCAATGACGGCTTGGCGAACGGGACGAACAGTTTGACCTGAAATGCGGGCGAGGCGAGGACCTGGCAGCGAATTTGTGGCGCATAATCGTGCGCCCATGCCGCGGCGATTACGGCGCCGACGCTTTGCGCGACGATGGCGATGTTGGTTGTGGGGATTTCGTAAGAAGCCTCGATGTGCCGCACGAACTGGTCAAGATCGGCCGAGAACGTGGCCATGGTAACGTTGCCGTCCTGCACGCCTTCGCTGCGGCCGTGGGCACGGGCGTCCCAGGCGAAGAGGGAGAACTCCGGCAGATTGATTTCATCGGGGATGTGAGCCATACGTCCGGAGTGCTCGTGTCCTCGGTGGAGAAGAACGACCGCGTTCGGACCAGTACCGGGCCAGTAGCGGTAGAACAGAGTCACGCCGTCTTTTGTTTGAAACGATTTCTCAATAATTTGTCGCATTGCCTTAACTCAGTGCGCACCGAACGCGGTTGACGACCGTCACCGCGCAAAGCAACGCCGTCAATTTTGGTATCGCCTGTTCCAGTTCCGGCCGCAAGTGCCACCCGAGCGCGTAAATAGCCGCCAAGGTTCCAAACGCCAGCGCTCGGTCACTTTTTCCGAATGGCCCATCATAGCGCCGTTGGCCCGCGGCTAAAACGCAGGACAAGCCGGCGAGCTCGGTTAGCGCGGCCAGAAATATTGTCGCCGCTATCCACCAGGGATCGAGAAACAGAAACGGATAAAGAAGGGCGGCGTCACTGATCACGTCGGTGAGTTCGTTTAACATTGCGCCGAGCGGGGTTTGTTGGTCGTGCTCACGGGCTAGCATGCCGTCGATTGCGTTCAACGCCATCCTTACGAACAAGACCACCGGCAGAATCCACCAGACGCGGGGTTCTTGTGAGGCTCGATAACCCGCGCCAACCGAGAGCAGGCTCGCGGCGATCGTAACTTGATTGGCCGTGACCCCCGCCTTCGCCAGCGAAGCAACCGCGGGACGCAAAGCGTTTTGAAAAGCCGGCTTCAATTCATAGACGCTGGGCATTCTATGTAATAGTAGCGGCACCCAGGCGGGAAAGTAGTCAGCTTGGTAGGTAAACCAGCTGATTTCTCCATTCCCCATCATTAGCAACTCTTCTTTTGCAATGTAGGCACCCGTAGCCGACCGAAGCGAGGAACACGCGCGTGCTGGCTGCACGACGCATACGATTCGGGGCTATTCGAATCTCGACGACGCTCGCAGCGCCTCCAACTTCGCCAGCGCTGCGCCGGAGTCGATCGACCGCGCTGCTATTTCCATCGCCTCGCGAGCGTCAGCGGCGGCGCCGGCCACAAGCAATCCGGCTGCCGCGTTGAGCAACACAATGTCACGGCGTGGGCCCGGTTCGCGCCGCAGGACTCGCTCGGCGATGTCGGCATTCTTGATCTTGTCACCGCCGCGCAGATCTGCCAGCGACGCGCGTGGCACGCCGAAGTCGCGAGGCTGCCAGACTTCCTTTCGGAACGATCCGTCCGCTACTTTCCAGACTGTTGTCGAGCCTGTTGTCGTGATTTCGTCGAGTCCGTCCGAACCGTGCACCAGATATTGCGTGCCTTCGTTTAACACCGCCAGCGTGCCCGCCATTAGGTCGCCCAGATCCTCGCCCGGCACGCCGATCAACTGCGCCGTCGCCGACGCGGGATTGCAGAGCGGTCCCATTAGATTCAGAACCGTGCGCACCTTTAATTCCGAACGGATCGGCGCGGCATGTTTCAGCGCTGGATGCAGCAGTCGCGCGAAGAGAAATCCGATCCCCGCTTCGCGTATGCAAGCGCCCATTCTTTCAGCTGAGATCTCGACCGTTACACCCATAGCTTCGAGAACATCCGCGCTGCCACACAATGACGATGCCGAACGGTTGCCGTGTTTGGCCACTTTCACGCCGCAGCCGGCCACGACGAATGCCGCGACGGTCGAAATATTGAACGTGTTTAGACCATCGCCTCCCGTGCCGCAAGTGTCGAGTGACGGACCCGGTCCAGCGTCGACGCGGACCATCGCCTCGCGCATTGCAAGCGCGAAGCCGGTCAACAGTTCGACGGTGGCCAGTCGCGGAGGGACGGCGGCCAGGAATGCGGCCAAGCGGACCGGAGAGACCGAGCCCGCTAGTATGAGCCGCATTGCCGTCGCGGAGTCGGCTTCAGAAAGGGCCTCGCCGCGAAATGCGGCCTGAAGAATTGGAAAAAACTGGTCGTCGGAATCGTTCACGATGCTAGACTGAAAGTTTACCCTATGAAAATCCACGAGTACCAAGGAAAGGCGGTTTTGGCACGCTTCGGCGTGCCGGTGCCCAAGGGCAAGACCGCTTTCACGGTGCCAGAGGCAGAAGCCGCCGCCAAGGAGTTGGGCGGCTTCGTTGTCGTTAAGGCACAGATTCACGCCGGCGGCCGCGGCAAAGGCGGCGGCGTCAAGGTTTGCAAGACCGTCGAGGACGCGGTCGAAGCATCGAAGAAGATCTTGGGCATGCAACTGGTTACGCACCAGACTGGCCCGCAAGGCCAGAAAGTGCGCCGGTTGCTCGTCGAAGAAGCGCTGCCCATCGAGAAGGAAATGTATCTCGGTATCACGCTCGACCGCGCCAGCGGCAAGAACGTGTTCATGGCCTCGTCGGAAGGCGGCATGGAGATCGAAGAGGTCGCCCATCACTCGCCGGAGAAAATTCTGAAGGAGACGATTGAGCCGGGCGTTGGCCTGCAGCCGTTTCAAGCGCGGAACCTCGCGTTCGGCATCGGCGTACCAGCGGCAAGCGTGAATGGCGCCGTCAAAGCGATGATCGCGCTGGCGAAGGCTTACGACGAAATCGACGCCTCGCTGGCCGAGATCAATCCGTTCATTCTTTTGAAGGACGGCCGCGTGATGGCGCTCGACGCCAAGCTGAATCTCGACGACAACGCGCTGTATCGCCACCCCGAGTTCACCGATCTCCACGACCTTGACGAAGAGGATCCGCTTGAGGTGGAAGCGTCGAAGTTCTCGCTCAACTACATTAAGCTCGACGGCAACATTGCTTGCATGGTCAACGGCGCCGGCCTCGCAATGGCGACGATGGACATTATCAAGTACGCCGGCGGCGAACCCGCCAATTTCCTCGACGTAGGCGGCGGCGCCAACGAGGAACAGATCAAGAATGCGTTCCGCATTCTGCTTTCCGATAGCGCCGTAAAGGCCGTGTTGATCAACATTTTCGGCGGCATTCTGCGCTGCGATGTGCTGGCCACCGGCGTCGTGAACGCCGCTCGCGAATTGGGCATCAAGCTCCCGGTTGTCATCCGCATGGAAGGCACCAATGTCGAAGAAGGCAAGCGAATTATCCGCGAGTCCGGCTTCAACTTCCAGGTTGCCGAAGGTATGAAGGATGCCGCCGAGAAAGTCGTGAGGGCCGCACAATGAGCGTACTCGTAAACAAAGACACCCGCCTGATTGTTCAAGGATTCACCGGTGCGCAAGGCACCTTTCACGCGACGCAGTCGATCAACTATGGAACCAATGTCGTCGGCGGCGTAACCCCCGGCAAAGGCGGGTCGAATCATCTGGACCGACCTGTGTTTGATACCGTCGCTGGAGCCGTGCGCGAAACCGGTGCGAACGCGACCGTGATTTTCGTCCCGCCGCCGTTTGCGGCCGACGCGATCATGGAAGCCGCCGAAGCCGGCATCAAGCTGATCGTCGCGATCACTGAAGGAATTCCGGTGCGCGACATGATCGCCGCCAGCCAGTTTCTGCAGGGGCGCGACTGCCGTCTGATCGGACCCAACTGCCCTGGCATCATCACGCCGGGTGAGTGCCGCATCGGCATCATGCCGGGGCACATCCATCTCAAGGGCCACGTCGGCGTCGTGAGCCGCTCGGGCACGCTGACGTATGAGGCGGTCGGGCAATTGACCTCGCTTGGCATCGGGCAGTCGACCTGCATCGGTATCGGCGGCGATCCGATCATCGGCACCACGCATATCGACGCGATCAAGCTATTCAATGAAGACCCCGATACACACGCCATCGTCATGATTGGCGAGATCGGCGGCAACAACGAGGAGATCGCCGCGGCGTATGTGAAGGAGCACGTGAAGAAGCCGGTCGTCGGTTTCATCGCGGGCCAAACAGCGCCCCCCGGACGCCGCATGGGCCACGCCGGCGCGATCATCGCGGGCGGTTCCGGCAAAGCGTCGGACAAGATGGCCGCGATGGAAGCGGCCGGAATTACAGTTTGCAGCACACCGGCCGACATCGGCCAAAAAGTGAAGGAAAGACTCAGCAACTAATGGCAATCGAACGTACATTTGCAATGATCAAGCCCGACGCGGTCGCGCGTGGTATCACGGGGCAGATCATCTCGATGATTGAAGAAAACGGCTTCCGCATCGTCGCGATGAAGAAGCACCACATCAGCCAGAAAGAAGCCGAAGGCTTCTATGGCGTTCACCGCGAGCGGCCGTTTTTCGGCAGCCTGGTGAAGTTCATGACAGAAGGCCCCGCGATTCTGCTGGTGCTCGAACGGGAAGACGCGATCGCGAAGTGGCGCGAAGTGATGGGCGCTACCAATCCGGCCAATGCCGCCGATGGCACCGTGCGCAAGCGATTCGCCGAGTCGATCGAGCGCAACTGCGCGCATGGTTCCGATGCGGTTGAAACGGCCGCGGTCGAAACGTTGTACTACTTCTCGCACTCGGATCTTTCGTAGATCCTAACTCCAGATGGGCTCGCCCTTGGCCGTGTGCTCTTTAACCCATTCCGGGTTAATTGTGAGACCAAGGCCGGGCCCTTCCGGTAGCGCAAAATGGCCTTTGCGAATTTGCGGCGTTGGACCGGCCGCCATCTTTTCCTTGAAGCCTCTATACTCTCCGATTAGATTCTCCATCTTGAAGAAGTTCTGAATCGCGCCGCCGATATGCGCGCCGGCGAAGAAGCGAATCATCGACGCGGGTCCGATATGCAGCGCGACAGGCACGCGCGTTAGCGCTGCGTAGTCGGCGATTTTTCGGCACCCCGTGATGCCGCCGGAGAACGCGGGGTCGGGGTGCAGAATATCGACCACGCCGTTATCGAGATACGGCTTGAAGCCGCTGACCATCTCGACTTTTTCGCCAGTCAGAATCGGCACCTTCGTCGACCGCCGCAGTTCCTTCCACGCGTCCGAATACGTGAACGGCAGCGGGTCTTCGAACCACATCGGATCGGAGGGTTCGATCGCCTTGCAAAGGCCGATCGCGGTCGGCAGATCGAACTGGCCGAGTCCATGCATCGCAATGTCCATGTCCGGCCCAACGGCTGTGCGCAACGTCGAATAACCTCGCGCGACTTTGCGTAGATCGGCGCCCTCCATCGTTGGCGTCCAAGGTTCGTTGCGGTTGCGCTCACCCGCGCCCACTCCGAACTTGTACGTCGTGAAGCCTTCGCTCGACGCCTTTGCCTTTTGCAACCAGTCGCGGCACTGCGTGCCGTCCGTCATGTCGTTGATCCGGCCATGCGCGTACACCGGCACCGCCGGCCGCATCGGCCCTCCGATTAGACGGTAAACGGGATAACCAAGCACTTTGCCCGCGATATCCCACAGCGCGATGTCGATACCGCTGACCAGCGGAATCTGCGGCACGAACGGATTCTGCGGCGCGGTCATCAAGTAGAACAAGCGCTCGATGGCGAGCGGGTCTTGCCCGATCAACTGCGCGTTCAATCGCTCGATACGCGCGCGGGCCATTGATGCGCTCAAGCCCGCTTCGCCGTAGCCGGAAATACCGGCGTCGGTGTCGACGCGGATCAGGCAACCGTCGCCGACGTTGTCCAGTTGCAGCGCCTTGATCGCGGTGATCTTCACCATCTTGCCCGCGGGCGCGGCCAGCGCGCGGTAGTTGTTCAGCCAGGCGCCGGCCGGTAGCGCCATCGCTGTGCGAAGAAAATTGCGGCGTGTCGAGTTCATGAGCGCATTCAGCATATCATCGGAGTCACGGTATGAATGACCTGTTGCGCATCCTTAACGAAGTCCGCGGCTGCACCGTATGCGCCGCCTCGCTTCCGCTCGGCCCGAAGCCGCTTTTGGCCGCGCACTCCGAATCGCGCATTCTGCTGATCGGTCAAGCCCCGGGCAGGGCGACGCATGAAGCGGGCACCCCTTGGCAAGACCGTAGCGGGGACCGATTGCGCGAGTGGCTCGGTGTTTCGCGCGATGAGTTTTACAACGAGCGGTTGTTCGCGATCGTTCCGACGGGCCTGTGTTATCCGGGCACAGGAGCGAGCGGCGATCTTCCTCCCCGTCCCGAGTGCGCGCCGCTCTGGCATCCACGCATTCTGCCGCTGCTCACGCAAGTTCGATTGACGATATACCTCGGCAGTTATGCGTTCAATGCGCACCTCGGCGATCGCTACGAAAATCTCTCAGCCGCGGCCGAAGACTTCGCGGCGTTACTGCCAACGCAAATCGCGTTGCCGCATCCTTCACCTCGCAACGCAATGTGGGCCGCGAAGCGCCCGTGGTTCGCAGCGAAATTGCTGCCAGCGTTGCGGGAAACTATCGCTTCGACGGCGACTTCGGTTTCGCGCCGCTCTTCAAAATCAGCTCGGTAAACAGGTCGACAGCCTTGTCGATCGGCAGTCCGTCGGCGAGATCGATCGGCGTTCGGCCAGCTTTATTCTTCTCATCGACGGGCGCACCTTTGTCGGCGAGAAACTGAATCACTTCGCACACCCGAAGCTGCGCTTCGAGAGTCGCGCCATTCGCGGTCCCAGTGACGGAGGCGTGCATTAAGGTCGCGCCATCGCGAGTTACGATCTTGACGTCGTCGTCGAACTGATAGGCGAACTTCACCGCCGCGGCGTTCGCGCTGCCCACCGATGCCATAAGGAACGATCCACCATCGGGCGCGCGTTCCTTCGGGTTCGCGCCGGCTTCAATCAGCGCCTTCATCGTGCCGATCTTTCCGGCGCGAGCGGCAAGGAACAACGGCGTTTGAAAGCCGGGAGGCCCTCGAAAAAAGCCGCGTCCGCCGGTAGCCTCGGCCGTCTTTGCATCGATCTTTGCGCCCTTGGCCAGGAGCTTCTTCGTCAACGTCACGTCGCCCGCTTGCGCCGCGAGATGCAGCGGTGTGTTTCCCGTGCGATCGGCGGTATTCGGATCGGCGCCCGCATCAAGCAACGCCGATGCCGCCGCCGCGCTGCGGTGCGATGCCGCCATCAATATCGCCTTCGTGCCGTCGGGCAGCGCGTAATTTGCATCCGCACCGGCGCCGATCAGCGCCAGCACCGAAGCCGCGTCGTTTTTCGCGATCGCGAACGAGAGCGCCGAGAATCCGGCCTTCGACGCTGCCTTCACGTCGGCGCCTTTATCGATCAGCACCTTCACCGCCGCCGCGTGGCCTTCCGCCGCCGCCCACATCAACGCAGACTGGCCTTTTCGCGATTCGATTGCGTTCACATCCGCTCCCGCCTCCGCGAGCAGCCGCACCGCTTCCGCGTTGCCGGATCCGGCGGCCAACATAAATGCGGTCTCGCCGTTGAATCGTGCGGCCTTCGCGTTTGCGCCAGCCTTCAACAACGCGCCGATCAACGCCGCGTCGCCGTTCAGCGCCGCCAAAGTAATCGGCGTCTCACCGTACTCGGTTGCGGCGTTGACGTCCGCGCCGGCGGCGATAAGTTTCAGCGCGATCTCACGCTCGCCCAACTCCACGGCCCACGCCAGCGCACCCGCTTCGGGCTTGGGTGTCTTCTTTAACGCCAGATCGACAGCGCGCGTATCCCGCCGTGTCACCGCTTCGGTCAGCGGATCGGCGGCCGATAGAGCCGCGATTGCCGCAACTGCGAAGACGCCTCGCATCAGACGTGCGCCAAGCGGCCGGTGCTATCGCCGAAGCCTTTGCACGGAACGCCGGCGGCGTCGAACATATTGAGGAAGAGGTTGTTCAGCGGCGTCTCGGATTGATAGACCAAGTGTCGATTGCTCTTGAACAATCGCTGGCCAGCGATGAGCGCGATCGGCAGGTCGTGATGCGTGTGGATGTTCGCGTCGCCGAGGCTCGATCCGTAACAGATCGCAAGGTGATCGAGCAAATTGCCGCCCGCTCCGTCTGGCGTCGCCTTCATCTTCGCCACATAAGTAGCGAATGTCTTGACCAGGTGCTCGTCGATCTTCGCCACCTTCTCGATCTTTTCCGGATCGTTCATGTGATGCGTCAGCGAGTGATGTCCGTCGGAAATGCCGATCGACCGGTACGGACGATTGCTGCCCGCGCGGCCGAGCATGAACGTGACCACGCGCGTCATGTCGGTCTGGAATGCCAGCACCTGCAAATCGATCATCAGCTTCGCGTGTTCTTCAAACGTCTCTGGTGTGCCGTCGGGACGCTTCAAATCGCTGGGCAGCTTCATCGAAGCGTTCTGCTGTTCGGCCTTCTGAATGCGCCGCTCCAGGTCGCGGATGGCGTCGAGATACTCGCTCAACTTGTTCCGGTCTCGCGAACCAAGTTCCGTCTGCAAGCGGTCGATCGAACCCGCGACGTAATCGAGAATGCTACGCTGCTGACTCAGCCGCGCCCTCCGCGCCGCAGGGTCAACGCCTCCTTCGCCGAAGATACGTTCGAACACGATACGCGGATCGCTTTCCATTGGCAGAGCGACGGTCGGCGTCTTCCACGACACCGTGTTCGTGTACGCGCAGCTATAGTTCTGATCGCAGGCGCCCGCGAGGCCGGGCGCTTCCAAAGACAGTTCGAGGGAACTCAACTGCGTGTGTTTGCCAAGCTCCGCGGCGGCGACCTGATCGGCGGAGACGCCGCATCCGACGTTGGTCTCCGAACGCCTCGGATGCACGCCGGTTAGCCACGTCGCGCCTTCGCGCGCATGGTCGCCCGGCCCGTCGCCCAGGGCGCGGCCCTGCACTTGTGCGAGGCCTGTCAAGACAGTCATGTTCTCGCGGAAAGGTTCCAGCGCCTTCATAGACGGCGTGATGGCGAAGTTTGCGCCCTTTTCCTTGGGTGTCCAACGGTCCAAAATCATGCCGACCGGGTGATAGACAAACGCCAGGCGCACCGGTTGCGTCGGCGCCGCCGACAACGCGGGTAGCATCGCATCCAAGGCCGGCAACGCTATGGCCGCGCCGGTTCCGCGCAGTATCGCACGGCGGGAGAGAGCTTTTTTCGATACGATCATTTTCCGGAAGACCTCCTCATTTGGAACTGCGGGCTTTCGACAATGGCGTCAAGGAATGCGCTCATGCGGTAATCCTCGGCGGCCGCTTTTCGGGCGATCATACGCACCGTGGGTTTGTCGCGTGCTTCCAGCCCGCGGCCCAAGGCGTACGTCATTAATTTTTCCACAACCGTGTGGATGAATTCATCCCTGTGTTTTTCGAGCAGCAGCGACTTCAACCCGCCGGGCCCATCGAACTCGGCGCCGTTCGGCAACTTGCCCTTCGCGTCGACGGCCACGCCGCTGTCCTCGGCGCGCCACGCGCCTACGCCGTCAAAGTTCTCAAGCGCGAATCCGATCGGGTCCATGCGCCCATGGCACGAAGCGCAGACCGCGTTCGTGCGGTGCAACTCCATCGCCTCGCGCAGGCTCAGTTTGCGGCCCTCCTTGTTCTTTGCCTGCAATTCGGGCACGTCGGCGGGCGGTGGGGGCGGGGGAGTGCCCAGCAGGTTTTCAAGAATCCACTTGCCGCGCTGCACGACCGACGTCCGATTCGGATACGACGTCACCGTCAAAATGCTGCCCTGCCCCAGCAGCCCGCCGCGATTGCGGTCGGGCAATTCCACTTTGCGGAAGTGCGGGCCGTAGACGCCGCGTACGCCGTAGTGCTCGGCGAGTTGCTGATTGAGATAGGTGTAGTTGGCATCGAGCAGTTCGAGCACACTGCGCTGGTTGCGGAAGATGTTGGCAAGAAACAGCTCGGTCTCTTTCTGGAAGCCGGCGCGAAGGTTTTCATCAAAGGTTGCGAAGATGTCGGAGTCGGGCTTGGTGTTCGCCAGCGTGCGGAGGAACAACCACTGGCCGCCGAAATTCTGGATCAGAGCGTCCGATCTGGGATCGTCGATC
>VFZQ01000102.1 GCA_016871135.1 Acidobacteriota bacterium
TCGCCGGCGTCGTTGGAGGGTGCTGTGAACGATACGCCCGTCTGCGTGTTCGTCAGGACTACCTTCGCCGCCGGAATCACCGCGCCGGTTGCGTCTTTAACTGTTCCTGTAATTGTGCCGCGCTCGGATTGAGCGAAAGCTGTGAACACGAGCAAAGCGATTAGGATTGCGGTTTTAAAACGCATTTAGAATCAAACCTCCCTGGTCTCTGAGAGCATAGCAGACTCGCCGACGGGTTCGGGCGACGCCGATTGTTTCGCGAGTTGTGCGAACCATCCGTTGGCTTGCAGCAGTTGCGCCGGTGTTCCCTCTTCGACGACTTGGCCATCCAGGACGATGTAGACGTAGTCGGCTTCCTTGATCATCGTGAAGCGGTGGGCGATGATGAGCGTCGTCGGTCGAGGATCGAGCCGGAACAGCGATTGCTTGACCTCCAGTTCGGTCGCGTAGTCGAGGTTGGCGGTGGCCTCGTCGAGGACGAGCAGGCGCGGTTTATCGGCCAAAATACGGGCGATTTGCAGGCGTTGGCGCTCACCGACCGACAGGCCAACGCCGTTCTCACCAATTTCGGTTTGCAGTCCTTCGGGCAGCCGGCTGAGCAGGCCCGAAAGCCCGGCGGCCTGTGCGGCCGCGAGGACTTCTTCTTCTGAAGCACCTGGGCGCTTGTAGCGAATGTTATCGGCCAGCGTGCCGCGGAAGACGGCGAGGTCGGTGGCGACGACGCCGATGGCGCGGCGCACGGCGGCGGGGCTGGCTTTGTCGATGGGGGCGCCATCAATTAAAATTTGTCCGTTCGAGGGTTCGAAGAGTTTCAGTAGGAGATCCGCGGTGGTCGTCTTTCCGGCGCCGGATGGGCCGGCAAGCGCGGTGATCTTGCCGGGCGCGAGTTTGATCGAAAGACCGCGAAGCACCTGGCGATCGGCGACGTAGCTGAATCGCACATCGCGGAATTCGACTTCGCCGGGGCCTTCTTTCAGGTCCTCGCCCGGTGGTTCAATTGGGCCTTCGGCGTGCAGGTCGATCGCACGTTGCAGCGAGACGAGATTTTGCTGCAAAGTCACCGCCATGGAGTTCAGCGAGTCGACTGGCGCGAACAGGCGGTCCAGGTAGGCCGCGAACATGATGACATCGCCCGGAGTCAGCCTTTGGCGCAATACCAGGTAGCCGCCGTAGCCGAGCACGAGCGACTTGCCCAGATTACTGACTACACTCTGGCCGATGTAGTAGCGATGCCATCGGCGGATACGGTCGGTGTAGACACCGTAGGCGTAGGTCGAGTCGGCCTTCAAACGCGCTTCCTCGCGCGCTTCAGCCCCGGAGAGCTTCACCGTCTTCACCGCGGCGATCGCGCCCGTGATGCGCCCGGAGATGTTCTCCCAAAGTTCGTAGTAGGAATCGAGACCGGTCCGCATGCGGACGGCGCTCCGGCGGGCGATCCATAGATACGGCGGAACCATCGACAGCGATACGAGCGCCATCTCCCAGTTCTGCGTGAACATGATGGCGCAGATGCCGACCAGGCGAATGGCCTCGGGCGCGATCTGTTGCGAGAAGGCGTGGACGACGGGTGCGAGTTGATCGGACTGGTCGATGCGTTTGGCGATGGAGGCGCTGGCGCGATGCGCGAAGAACGATGTTGGCAGCTTCAACACGTGGCCGAAGGTTCCGGAGATCAGGTCGACTTCCATGGCGCTGGCGACTTTGGATCCGTAGTAGTCGGCGCGGAGCGAGAAGAAATAGCCGATCACGCTGATGAGGAAAAGCAATACGACCGATTGGATCAGCGTGAGCAGAGTCTGCTCCGCGGTACGAGCGGGCGCGGCGACACCGAGCAATCCGGCGATGTCGTTGATCGCGCGCCGGTAGATCAGAGGTTGCAAGAGATCGGCCGCGGTGGCCAGCAATGCGAAGAAGACGATGACCGCGATTTGGCGCTTATGATTCTTCGCGAGCTGGAGGATGAACCGCAGCACGGTTCCACGGGATTCGGCCACAAGATATTATGAGCGCATGTTGACTCGACGAAGTTTGCTTGCGGCTCCGCTGGCGGCGGGGAAAGAGCGATTGATCATAGACACGCACTTGGAGGTGTGGACGGACGATCCGAAGTTTCCGTTCGCACATCCGGAGCGGCCCGAGCTGAAACGCGTGGCGGTGCAGGGGCCGATCGAGAATCAGGTCCAACAGATGAAGGACTTCGGCCTGAAGCATGCGGTGTTGATTACGCCGCGCTACTTCGGCTGGGACAACTCGTACACCAGCT
Organism: Acidobacteriota bacterium; assembly: GCA_016871135.1. Lineage (GTDB taxonomy): Bacteria > Acidobacteriota > Terriglobia > Bryobacterales > Bryobacteraceae. The sequence goes on from VFZQ01000102.1 coordinate 2,264, forward strand.
ATTCGCTGCACAAGCACCCGGATCTGTTCGTCGCGCACGGATTGATTAATCCGCTGGATCCGAAGGTGCACGAGCGGCTGCGCTACTGGGTCAAGGAGCACAAGTTTCAAGGCGTGCGTTTTTCGCCGATCTATCATCCGAAGTCGACGTGGCTGAATTCGAAGGAGCACTATCCGCTTTGGAAAGAGGCCGAGAAACTGGGCGCGGTCTTTAACTACTACATCCTGCCGCACCAGATGCCGATGCTCGAAGAGATGTGCGAGCGGTTTCCGGGCGTGAAAGTGGTGATCGATCACGCCGGCAAACCGGACCTCAAGTTGAGTGATCCGTGGCCGGAGTTTCGCAAGATGTTCCGCTTGAAAAAGTTCAAGCAAGTTTGGATTTCGAATTCCGAGCCTTACGAGATGACCGAGTTAAAGCGCTGGCCCTACGAAGACACGCTGCCGTTCTACAAGGCGATCTACGAGGAGTTCGGCGGCAAGCAGATTATCTGGGGTACGGGCTATCCGCGCCCCAGATGGGAGCTGCCGATGGACAAGGAGCTGGAGTTTGTCGATAAGATCTGCGACTTTTACTCAAACGCCGACCGCCGGCTGATCCTCGGGGAGAACGCGCTTCGGATCTGGAAATTTCGGAAACAGAAGAAGTAGGGCCGCGGCGCCGAGGACTAAGGCGGGCGGTTCGGGCGTGGGATCGGCGCTCAACAGAGTCTGGGAATACGTCGGGCCGGCGTCGGGCACCCAGAAGACGACGCCCGTATCCGACTGACCGGCGCTGGCAGCGAGGATTGCGATGGCACGTGTCTGGATTTGCGAATCGGCGGTATAGCGAAATCGCCCCGTTGTAAGGTTGTCATCCGAATCCAGTACCACCTCCCAGATAGCGACTTGCACGGCGGCGGCTTCCCAACCCTGCGTTACTGCCGGGTTGTAGAAGTTGTAGATCCATGCGAGGCGCTGGCCTTCGGCGAAGAGCGTGTCAGGCACAGGTGTCACGTCGGTTGGGCCGGTCAACAGCGAAATGCCAGGGGCGGCGCAGTAGGCCATGATGTCGTAGACGGTGTCGATCCAGATGCCGATCTGGCCGACGTTGAGCGTGCGGTTGTTGCCGTCGACGTTGACAGTCGTGACTTGGTAGAGACGGGGCAGCCCGCCGTCAAAGGTAAGGGTGTGCGAGAACGCGGGAAGCGCCGCAACCAAGAGGGTGAGAAAGGTCTTCATGCCGCTGGTTAATGCATGCGGCGCGCCAATCTAAGTCGTTGAAATTGCGTTGTGAACGGTGCGCCGATTCGGGACTCGTTTCAAGATGGGAGCCGTTTCGGTAGACTGGACCAATGTCAATTGCGGCGGGCGACCGGTTCGGCCCGTATGAAATTGTGGTCGCGCTCGGCGCCGGCGGAATGGGCCAGGTGTACCGGGCTCGCGATCGGCGGCTCGACCGCGATGTCGCGATCAAAGTGCTGCCGCCGCATCTTTCGGAGAATCCGCAGGCGCTGGCGCGGTTCGTAAAAGAGACGAAAGCGCTGGCGGCGCTGTCGCATCCGAACCTGCTCGCCATCTTCGATACGGGCGTTGAGAACGGAACCACTTACGCGGTTACCGAACTGCTCGAAGGGCAGACGATCCGGCAGTTGATTTCGAAAGGGCCGGTTGAGTGGAAGAAGGTGGTGGAGATCGGTGCGGCGGTGGCCGATGGGCTGGAGGCGGCGCATTCGAAGGGCATCACGCATCGTGACATCAAGCCGGAGAATTTGTTCCTGACCGCGAATGGCTTTGTGAAGGTGCTCGACTTTGGTATCGCGCACGTGGCGCCGGCCGTTTCGGGTGACGAGACTCTGACCGCTTCGGGGTTGATTGTTGGCACGCCTGGCTATCTGTCGCCGGAACAGGTGCGCGGTGAAAGTTCGACGCCGGCGAGCGACATTTTTTCTCTCGGCGTGGTGTTGTACGAGATGCTCTGCGGGCGGCGAGCATTCACTGGCGCGACGGCAGCCGAGGCGATGTCGTCGATATTGCGGGACCGCCCGGCGGAGCTTTCCAACGTGCCAGCGGAGTTGAAGCGGCTGGTGGATGCGTGTTTGGAGAAGGACACTTTCCGCCGCGTGCAGTCGGCGCGCGAATTGGCGGCGCAGTTGCGAACGGCGCCGGCGCAAACGCCGGGTGACTCGATCGCGGTGCTGCCGTTCGTCAATGCGAGCAACGACCCCGATTCCGAGTACTTGAGCGAGGGCCTGACTGAAAGTATTCTCAACAGCCTGGCCGGAATTCCGCAACTGCGCGTGATTCCGCGCAGCACGGTCTTCCGTTACAAAGGCAGCGACAAAGACCCGCAAACACTCGGCCGCGAACTCAACGTCCGCGTTGTGTTGACCGGCCGGGTGAGTCTGCGCGGCGAAGTGCTGGTGATTGGCACGGAGCTGCTCGACGTTCAGGAAGGATCACAGCTCTGGGGCGAACGCTTCAACCGCAAACTCTCCGACATCTTTGCGATCGAGGAAGAGATTGCGGCGAAAATCTCCAGCCGCTTGCGAACCAAGCTCAGCGGCGTCGAGAAGAAGAAGCGGCATACTGATGACACCGAAGCGTACCAACTGTATTTGAAGGGCCGCCATCATTGGACGCGGCGCACGCCCGACGAGTTGATGAAAGCGGTCACGGCGTTTCAGCAGGCCATCGACAAGGACCCGGAGTACGCGCTCGCGTATTCGGGGCTAGCCGACTGCTACAGCATTCTTGCCTCTTATTCGATCCTTCCGCCAAAGCCAGCGTTCGCGCGGGCGAAAGCCGCCGCGGCTGCGGCGATCGCCTTCGATAACGAGTTGGCCGAGGCGCACAATTCGCTCGCGTACATTCATGGACTCTCGGATTTCAACTGGCGCGCCGCCGATAAGGAGTTCGCGCGGTCGCTTGAATTGAATGCCAACAATCTACTCGCGCATTATTGGTGGTCTATCATCCTGTCGATGACCGGGAGGGTTGACGACGGGGAGGCTCACATTCGGCGCGGTATCGAGATGGAGCCGCTTTCTCCGCTGATCGGCCACGCCGCCGCGATGAGCTCGCTATACGCGGGACGAACCGAGGAGGCGCTGGATCGAGCCCGGTCGTCGATCGCGAACAACCCGGGGTTTTTCATCAGCCACATGTGGGCCGGGACAGCGTGCTTGCTGTTGGGGCGATTCGAGGTGGCGATCACGCACCTAGAGCGGGCGTGCGAACTATCCGATGGCCGGACGTCGTGGGTTGTCGGAGCGTTGGGACATGCGCACGCCGTCGCCGGAAATTCGGAAGCGGCACGGCAAATCCTTTCGGAGCTTACCGCGCGGGAAAAGACCGAAACCGTGGATCTTACGGCGTTGGCGATCATTCACGAAGGGCTCGGCGAAACGGACGGAGCCCTGGCATGGCTGGAGAAAGCCGTTGAGGCGCGTGGGTTGGTACCCGTGCTTTTTCCACGCGACCCTCGTTTTGCATCCCTGCGAGCGCATCCGCGCGGGAAAGCGATCCTACGAAAATTGAATCTAGCGGAAGAGTCAAATCAATGAACAACAAACGATGGTGGGTAGTTTGCTGGCTGAGCCTCGGCATGGTGATCGCCTACATTGACCGCGTGAACCTGACGTCGGCGATGCCGTCGATCGGCAAGATGATGTCGCTTGACGACGAGCAGCGGGGCATGGCACTCTCGGCGTTCTTCTGGACGTATACGATTGGTCAGATTCCCGCCGGCGTGCTTGTCGACCGCTACGGCGTTCGGTTGCTCTACACGTTGGGAATCACGCTGTGGAGTATCGCTTCCGCGTGCACCGTCTTGACGACTGGCCTGTGGGCGCTGGTGGCCACGCGGCTATTTGTTGGTCTCGGCGAAAGCGTGGTGACGTCGTCGTCGCTGCGCTACATCCGCGCGCACTTCGCCGAAAAAGAACGCGGCTTCGCGGTCGGCGTCTACATGACAGGGACCAAGATCGGCCCGGCGATCGGACTACCGCTGGCGGGTTTTCTGGTCGTTCAGCTTGGTTGGCAGGCGATGTTTCTGATCATGGGGCTGGGCAGCCTGTTGTGGTTGGGGCCGTGGCTGGGCTGGGTTAAGAAGGACGACCCGGCCGCGCTGCCCGCGGGCACCGGTGCGGGCGCCGAGAAGACATCGATTCGCACGGCGCTAAGAAGCAGCGTAATGTGGGGGATCATCATCGGCACTTACTGCTACATGTATTTTGTCTACTACTGCATGACTTGGATGCCGCAGTATTTTCAGAAGACGCACGGGCTGTCGATCGAGAAGTCGAACTGGTTCAGCGGTGTGTCGTTTGGCGGCATGGCCGCGGTGGCCGCGATCGCGGGTTGGGTGGCCGACCGTTGGATCGCCAGGGGCGGGGAGCCGATCTTCGTGCGCCGTGTCTTCACTGTGTCGGGCTTCGTGATGGCGGCGATGCAAACGCTGAGCGTGTTCACCGATTCGAAGGAACTCATGATTGGCCTGACGATCGCGTCGCTGTGCGGGCTTGGCCTGGCGACGGCGAACTACTGGGCGCTGACTCAAACGCTGATGCCTGGAGCGGTGCCCGTGGCGATTCAGAACACGGCGGCGAATTTGGCCGGCATCGTCGCGCCGTGGCTGACGGGTTGGTTAATCAAGAACACCGGAAGTTTCGACGCGCCGATCAAGGCTGTCGGGTTCTGGTTGGTGCTGGGGATCTTCGCGTACTCCGTGATGGTGCGGAGAAGGGCAGCGGACTACGTCCGATAGCTCCCATTGATCTTGATGTAGCCCTCGGTGAAGTCGCACGTGTAGAACCGCGCACCGCCATTGCCGCCGCCCTTCACGGCGAAGGTCACGTGTGTGTCGGGCTCGTCCAACCGCGCTGTCAACTCCTCCTCGGAAAAGTCCACCGCGAGCCCGTTCTTACACACGAGCATGCCCTGCATCGTGATCGAAACGTTCCTCAACTCGAAGTCGACTCCGGCGTTACCCGCCGCCATAATTACGCGGCCCCAGTTCGGATCGCTGCCCGCGATCGCCGTTTTCACGAGCGGCGAATTGCCGATCTGTCTCGCGATTCGCATCGCTTCGTCGTCGGACTTCGTGCCGGTCACGTCGATGGTGACCAACTTCTTCGCGCCCTCGCCATCGCGGGCAATTTGCCGCGCGAGGTCTTCGAGCAATACCGTCAGCGCCTGCTCGAAGACGCCCTTGTCCTTGGCGGTCATCTTCAGGCCTGAGGCTCCGTTGGCGAGCAAGAACAGCGTGTCGTTGGTCGACGTATCGCCGTCGACGCTCATCGCGTTGTAGCTGCGTGCGCTGGCCCGTTTGAGCATTCCGCGCAACTCCGATGGGGACAGTGCGGCGTCGGTCATCACGTAACCGAGCGTTGTCGCCATCAACGGTTGGATCATGCCCGAGCCCTTCGTCGTGCCCGCGATATGGACGGCGCCGCCCTTTACGCTGATCGCCGCATGTGCCTTTTTCGGCACCAGATCCGTCGTCATGATCGCGCTGACGACGTCCTCGAAGCGATCCGTAGCAAGACCGTCGGCCAACGCCTTCGCCTTCGACGTAATCTTCGATCCGTCCAACTCGACGCCGATCACACCCGTCGAACACACAAGCACCTTCGACGCGGGCACTCGCAGCACTTTCGCGACAGCGCGGGTTGTCTCCAGCGCGACTTTCATTCCGGTGCGAGTCGCACAGTTTGCGTTGCCAGCGTTGGTGAGAATCGCAGAGGCGACGCCCTTTGTCGCCGCGAGGTTTTTCTTCGACAGAATCACCGGCGCCGCCATCGCTTTGTTTTGCGTGAACACTCCCGCCGCCGAAGCCGGGGCATCGGACACGATCAACGACAGATCATCCTTCGCAGCCTTGCGGATGCCGGCATACAAAGAGGAGTAACGATAGCCAAGAGGTAGCTTCACGATTTAGTTTCCTAGCAGTTCATTGTCCGACAATCGGGCGCCGTTCGAAAAGCTCTCGCCGCTTACGCGCTTGCGGCCATCCGGCTGCACTTCACGGAGTTCGAGCGATGTGCCTGCGCCGCAACCGACGAGTAGCCTGCGATTGCGCAGACGCATTGCGCCTGGAGCCAAATCCGTATCGCTAGCCAGCGCCGCCGTCAATACCTTTAAGCCCGTGCCCCGAAATGACGTGAATGCGCCGGGCCACGGAGTAAATCCGCGCAACCGGGCGTAGATCGCCGCCGCCGGCTTCGACCAGTCAATCGCGCCGTCTTCTTTCTTCAAGATCGGCGCCAACGTCGCTTCCTCGCTGTTCTGTTTTTCCGGCGCGATTGTCCGAAGACGGCCCAGCGTTTCAATCAACAGTGTTGCGCCCATCGCCGCCAACCGCTCCGATAACTCAGGCGCAGTCTCGTCGTCGCCGATCGCGGTCTCGGTCTTCGAAAGCATATCGCCGGTATCAAGCCCTGCGTCGATGCGCATCGTCGTGACGCCCGTCACTCGCTCCCCGTTCGCGATCGCCCATTGTATCGGGGCCGCGCCACGGTACTTCGGCAGCAGCGACGCATGCACGTTGATGATGCCGAGCGGAGCGAGGTCAATTATGGCCTGTGGCAGAATTTGTCCATAGCCGACGACGACCATAGCTTCGGCCCCGAACTCAGCCAACTGCGCAATTACTTCCGGTCTTCGAACTCGCTCCGGCTGATATAACGGCAATCTGAGACCAAGCGCACATTCCTTCACCGGCGACGTCGCCAACTCCTGCCCGCGTCCTTTCGGCCGGTCCGGTTGTGTGTAGACGGCTCGTACTTCGTGACCCGCGGCAACCAGCGCTTCCAACGTAGGCACGGCAAACCGCGGCGTGCCCATGAAGACGACTACCACTCGCCCGCCTTGACGAGCTTGGCAATCTTGCGCCGGATCAGATCCCGTTTCAACGGTGACAGGTGCTTCAAGAACAAAATGCCGTGCAAATGGTCGATCTCGTGCTGTATTGCGCGCGCCAGCAACTCATCGCCTTCCACTTCGAACTCCTTGCCGTCTAGATCCAATGCGCGCACACGAACTTTCATCGCGCGACGAACGTCCTCACGGAAACCGGGAATCGACAAGCAGCCCTCTTCGCCCAACTGCTGACCTTCCCGCGAGACGATCTCGGGATTGATCAAGACGAGTTTCGCCGACGAGTCCTCTCCCGCTGAAACATCGATTACCGTAAGCTGTTTCGACACGCCGATCTGGGGCGCCGCGAGGCCCACGCCCTTGTTGCCGTACATCGTCTCGAACATGTTCGCGGCGAGTTGCCGCAGTTCTGCGCTTCCGAAATCGGCTACCTGTTCACACGGCGTCTCAAGCACCGGATCGCCGTACTTACGAATGGTCAACAACATCAGAACTCCCGAACCTGTTCCAGATACCCATCGTAGTTCCGGCGGGTTTCCATCAGTGAGTCGCCGCCGAATTTTTCGAGGAACGCTTGCGCCAACACGATCGCCACCATCGCTTCGCCGATCACTCCCGCGGCCGGAACCACCGCGACATCGGAGCGCTCATAGGCCGCTTTTTCCGCATCGCGCGTGACGATGTCGACCGATTCGAGCGGCCGGCGCAACGTCGAGATCGGCTTCAGGAATCCGCGAACGAACAGATCCTGCCCGTTGGTGATGCCGCCTTCCAGTCCGCCCGCGCGATTGGCGCCGCGATAGAACGACCGCTTGTCCTTGTCGTAGTGAATCGTGTCCTGCACCTTCGATCCGAACGAATGGGCGCCCTCTTCGGCGAGGCCCACTTCGACGCCTTTCACCGCCTGCATCGACACAATCGCCTGCGCCAAACGGCCATCTAGTCTCGTATCCCACGCAATGTGTGAGCCTAGGCCAACGGGCAATCCGTGCGCCACGACCTCGAACACGCCGCCGACCGTGTCGCCGGTCCGATACGCCTCATCAACAACAGCCTTCATTCGCTGCTCCGCTTCGGCGTCGACACAGCCAAGGAGAACTTCGTCTTTCTTTGAAAGCGCGACTAACTCTTCCCATTGCGCCGGGCGATCGAGTGTTGCCGTGCCGACCGCGATCACGTGGCTCAGCACCTCGATCCCAAATTGTCCGAGGAACTGCTTGGCGATCGCGCCCACCGCCACGCGTGCCGTCGTCTCACGCGCGCTGGCGCGTTCGAGAATGTAGCGGGCGTCGTGATAGTTGTACTTGATCATGCCGGCCAGGTCGGCATGGCCGGGCCGCGGGCGGAGCACCTTTTTCTTCTTCTCGTCGCTGCCCTCGAAGTCGGTGACCGACATCGGCTCGGTCCAATTCTTCCAGTCGGCGTTGCGAATGATAATTGCGATCGGCGAACCGATCGACTGCGAATGCCGCACACCCGCGACAAGTTCCGCGGTGTCGGTCTCGATTTTCATTCGGCCGCCGCGGCCGAAGCCCTGCTGCCGCCGCCATAATTCGCGGTTTACGGCGTCGAGAGATATGGGAACACCAGATGGGACACCCGTGAGAGTCGCAACAAGGCACTCGCCGTGGGACTCGCCGGCGGTTTCGAAACGAAGCATGAACCTTTTATTGTCTCAGATGCGGTAAGCGCCTCGCGGCGGCCTGCCGCGCCCATCTCGCAATGGCCTGGTGAAGCGCGTCCTTGGAAACGGGTTTCGACAAGTGATCGTCCATTCCCGCCTCGCG
>VFZQ01000103.1 GCA_016871135.1 Acidobacteriota bacterium
GGAAGCGCTCACCTACAACATCATTCAAGGCTCGTCCCCCCAAACTCGGTTCATTCGCGTGAACAACACCGGCGGCGGGTTGCTGAACTGGGCGGCGAACATCCAATATCGCTCGGGCGCCGCGTGGTTGACGATCGACCCCGCTTCGGGATTCGGTAACGCAACAATCCGCATGGACGCGTCGGCGGGAACGCTGGCCGCCGGGACTTACGAAGCTGTGTTGACGATCGACGCCGGACCGGTCGCGGGGCGGGTTTCGGGGAATGTGTCGATGATCGTGCGGCCGTTTGCACCGCCGCCGATTCCGATTCCGGAGGTGTCGAGCGTTGTGCACGCCGCGACGTTCGAGGCAGTGCCTTTGGCGCCGGGAACGATCGCCACAGTCTTCGGCGCCCGGTTGCGAGGCGGAACCGTGACCGTCAATGGCGTCAGCGCACGCGTATTCTTCACCAACGACACGCAGATCAACTTCGAAATTCCACCGTCGCTGCCCGTATCGGGGACTGTTAATCTTGTCGTGCGTGTGGATGATCGCCCCTCGCTCGCCAGAGCGATCACTCTCGCCGCGGCTTCGCCGGGGATTTTTCCGGGAGCGGTGTTGAATCAGGATTTTTCGCCGAACTCCGCGGTGAATCCGGCGTTGTCGGGAAGCGTCGTGCAGATCTTTCTTACCGGACTGCCATCGGGAAACACGAAGGTCCGCATTCACGACTACACCGTTGATCCCCTGTATGCGGCCGGGGCGCCTGGATTTATCGGCTTGCAACAGGTTAATGCAATGGTGCCGGAGGCGCTGCAATCGATTACGTCGGATATTTCGGTTTGCGCCGGTTCGGCGTGCAGTCCCAACCGGCCGATTACCGTTCGGCGGCCGTAGCGGTCGCCGGCAATCCGAAGACGGTGTTGACCGTCAGTTCGTTTGGATTGAGGGCCTTCCCGAAACGCGGTCGGTCGTACTGATCACCGACACGACGCAGTTGTCGGACTTTCTCGCGGGCGAAGTGCGGCAAGCGTCTGCGGAGAAGCCTTCGACACTGGTGGAGGAGTGGAAGAGCAGCGAATATTCCCTTCCGCAATTGCTTGTCCGCGTTGGAAAACTACCCGCGAACACTCTGGTGTACATCGCAAGTTTTCTGAACGCCAAGTCCGGCGAATTTCTGCCGGCCATCTGTTGCATATCCTGAACGATATTCTCGACCTCACACGCCTTGATTCCTCGCGGCTGGATTTCGTCGAGATGCCATACTCGCCCGCGCTCTGCTGCAGGAAGCCGTCAATTTGTTCGCCGGAGAAGCCCCTCCAGGCGTCAAGATATCCTGCAACGCCTCAGCGGACCTCCCCGAGTATCTTCTGGGTAATCCGGTCCGCCTATGGCAGGTGCTGTTTAACCTCGCCGGCAACGCCGTAAAATTTACGGCTGACGGTACGATTGAGCTTCGAGCGGACCTGGACGGCGAATGGCTTCGGCTTGAGGTTGTCGACACCGGAACCGGGATCGCGCCGGAAAAAGTGGACCGCGTTTTCGACAGGTTCGTGCAAGGCGACGACACGAGCACGCGCAAAAACGGGGGGTCTGGGACTCGGACTCGCGATCACGAAGGAAATCGTCGCCGCGATGGGCGGCTGGATCGGGCTGAAAAGCGAGCTCGGCCGCAGCAGCAGATTTACGGTTCACCTGCCCGTGGAGCTTGCTCCCGCTCCTGGCGTATTCGCGGGGAAACGGGTGCTGATCGCCGAGGACAATAAAGTAAACACCGCCGTCGCGATGCGTCTGCTGCGAAAGTGTGGCTGCGAGTGCGAGACGGCGTTGAACGGAGTTGCGGCCGTCGAGGCCGCAAGGTCGAACGAGTTCGACCTGATCATGATGGATCTGCAGATGCCTGAGGCCGATGGTTTCGCCGCCACGAAGTCGATTCGCCAACACGGCATCACCGCTCCGATTATCGCGGTGACAGCGAGCGCGGCTGACGGCGATCGCGAGCGGTGTCTGGCGGCGGGGATGAACGACTATCTAGCCAAGCCCATCGACCGGAAGCGGCTGGAAGCCGTGTTGCCCGGTGGCTGGTCAAGGCTGAGGCGGGCCGCTGAACCAAACGCAGTTCGGCGCGTCGGAGCGCGCGGCGGCAATGTCGGGCCAACCGTCGCCGTCGAGGTCGCCGATGGCGAGGCCGTAAACGCTGCCCTTCCCGTCGCCCCATTGCGTTTGCTGGAACGTTGCCGGCTCGTTGTAAAAGACCACGCCGGGTGCTCGCTGATTGCCCACGACAATGTCGGGCCTGCCGTCGCGATTCATGTCGGCGATAGCGATCGAGTACGGCGCGATTCCCTTCGCGCCGAGCGCGATCGGATCGGCAAACTTTCGGGCGCCGAGGTTGCGGTAGTAAAAAAGCCCCGCCTCCTCGTCGCCAACAACGATATCGATCTTTCCATCGTTGTCGATGTCGCCGACGGCCGCCGCGCGGATTGACGCCGCCTTCGCGCCGAAGGGAGCGGGCTGATCGGCGCTCCAGAAAATCAGGCTTTGGCCGCCGTCCCGGTGCGGGATCAGAAGGTCGACCGCGCCATCGCCATCGAAATCGGCGGCGACAATGATGGTAGCGGATTGGATCAGAAGCGGCGTGCACTTCGGAAACGCGCCTTTGCCGTCGTTGAGACATACCTGACTGTGGCGCGGATTCGGAGAATTGCCATTGCGATTGGCGACCAGGACATCGGGGCGCTTGTCGCCATTGACGTCGGCAAGTGTCACATAACGCGTCGGCCATGCCGGGTCGCCAAATTCACCGGAGACTGTGTAGCTGCCCTTGCCGTCGTTTTTGTAGACGAGTTTTTTGTCCGGCTTGTCGTTGCTCGAGACGATGTCGAGGTCGCCATCGCCGTCGAGATCGGCGAGAGCGAGCGAGTAGGTGCGGTCCGGTTCGACGCTGAGTGTTTCGGCTTGGAAGACGCCTTTGCCGTTGTTGCGGAGAATAAGATCGTGCAACGGCCAGTGCCGGCCTTTGGCGAGAACGATGTCGAGGTCGCCGTCACCGTCGATATCCCCGAGGCTGACGCTGGCGGAGGTTTCGCCTTTCGATTCGAGCGGCAGAACCCGATTGAACGTTCTTTGTTCGGCTGCCTCCGCGGCGCACACCAGTAATAAGGCAAACAGGCACTTGGAGTGCGGCATTCCTGTATACTACAGCCAATTCATGGTTTTTACACGGCGTGCGATTTTCGGGGCGGTTCCGAGTGTCCTTGCGGCGGACTGGCCGGCCTTTCGAGGAGGCGGGCGCGCGGGCGTTGCCGGCGGAGACACGCTTCCAGCCATTTGGAACGCAGATCCCGAAGCGGGCAAGCTGGCGCGCGTGAAGTGGAAGAGTCCGGTGCCGGGTTTGGGGCATTCGAGCCCGATCGCCGCGGAAGGCCGGATTTACGTGTGTTCGGCGGTGAGAGAGGCCTCCGGGAAGGCGCCGCTGGATTTAAAGGTTGGCGGCGCGAGAACGGCCGCCGAAGACAACGAAGAACAAAACTGGATGGTCCTGTGTTACGACCCGGCCAACGGCAAAGAGCTGTGGCGCAACACCGCGAAGAGCGCCAAACCGCGAGCGACGCGGCACGCCATCGCCACTCACGCCAACACTACGCTGGCGTCGAACGGCAAACAGTTGGTGGCGTTTTTCGGTTCCGAAGGGCTGTACTGTTACGACCTGAGCGGGAAGCTGCTGTGGAGCCGCGATCTTGGCGTGGTGAACGTGAGCAAGTATGGGGTTGGCTGGGGTTATGGGAGCTCGCCGGCGATCTACCAGGACCGGATTGTGCTTCTGTGCGACGCCCCGGACGATCCCTATTTGACAGTGCTCCGGCTGACCGATGGCAAAGAGTTGTGGCGTGTGTCGCGCAAGGGCGTCTGCGAACGGAGTTGGGGAACGCCATTCGTTCATGCTTCGGCGACGGCGGTGCAAATCGTGGCCAACGGATGGCCCTGGACGGTGTCCTACGATTTGGAGACCGGCAAGGAGCGCTGGCGGATCGGCGATGGCGGGGACAATCCGATCCCGACGCCATTCGCGGCCAACGGCTGGATCTACATCACCAATGCCCACGGCGGGAAAGCCCCTGTTTATGCCGTTCAGCCCGATGCGAAGGGCGATCTGACGCCCGCGCCCGATGGCGCGAAAAAGCCCGGCCTCGTATTCGCGGCCGCTGGCGTCGGGTCGTACATCTCCACGCCCGTGGTCTACGGCGGCTACATCTATCTCGGCAACACCAACGGTTTGTTGCGCTGCCTCGATGCCAAGACCGGCGCGAAGATCTACGAGAAGCGATTGTCACCCGACGCGCAAGTCTACTCGTCGATCGTCGCCGCCGACGGCAAGATATTCGTTCCCTCAGTCGATGGGTCGGTGTACGTTGTGAAAGCCGGGCCCACTTTCGAACTGCTCTCCCAAAACAAGATGGGCGCACCCTGTTTTGCCACGCCCGCGATTCTGCGCGACACGATCTACATCCGGACAACCGAGCATCTTGTAGCGATTGGCTGATCCGAGATGCCGCTCAGAGCTGTGATACGGCCCAACTTTCCGGGAGCCAATGCGGCTATCTTGGTGTCAATTGATAACAGTGCCCTCAAGAATTTCCGGTCCGAGCCTCTTCGCTGCGGCGGCAGCCATGGTTTTGGCGATGGTTGCTTGGATGGTAATCGCCATCCGCAAATCGCCCCAGCCAGCGCAACCCGACGCCATACGCGTACTTGCGATCGGCCCATCGGGTCAACAGTTGGCAGCCGGCACGGCGCGGGGTGCAATTGCCGCCTGCAAATCCTTGGACCTGACGGACTGCCGGACTCTTGAGGCTGACGGGAACTTGAACGACCTGCGCTTTTCGGACGACGGCGGCTTGGCAATTGCGGACCGAAACATCCGGCTCTCGAAGCTGGACGGCTCCCCACCGGCGCTGGTTCGAAACGATGATGCAAATTACGGTTCGGTGCGGTTCGAGCCCGGCGGTCGGAGGTTACTCACGATCGACGGCAAGGGCACGGTATTGACCGTCGATCTTGATACTCGTCATGCGTCGCGTGTGTACTGCTGCAGTTCCATATGGGGAGATGTGGAGTTCATCGATCAAGGGCGCCAAGCGGCTTGGGCGGGGCACTGGCCCGCGATTTGGGACTTGGCCGCCGGAAGGCTCATCGGAAGACTGACCGCTCAAAGAGAAACCATGACGTTCGGGCCGATCGCGACAGACCCGGCCGGGGAGTTCCTTTTCATGGGGAGTCAGGATGGGCGTGTGTATCGGTGGAGCGTTGCTTCCCGCCAGCTTCTCTCGAAGTCCAACCCGCTGACGAATTACGTGATGACGATCAGCGTTCTCGGCGCAAGCGGCTGGGTTGCCTACGCTTCACGGCCGGGCGCGGTCCATTTGTGGAATCCGCAGGCTGGCCTCCATCGGATTGTGCCGGCCGCGCGTGCATCCAGCAACATTGTGTTTAGCTCGCGGAGAGGGCTAGCGGCGTTTGGCACGGAGGCTGGAACGCTTGAGTTCTGGGATCTGATTCGGGAACGCCTCGTCGAAACGAAGGCGCCGCCCGACGGGCGCTAAGAGGCGAACTCGTTGACCAAGCGTTCAATCGTCTCCGCCGCCATCCACTCGCCTCCCGGGTCGAGTGTCGCCAGAAACGCCGCAATGGCGGCGCGCTGGGCCGCATTGAAAAGATCGCGCCGGAATTCGGTCATCATAAGAAGCCCGGTTTTGTCGCCGCGATGCATCATGCGGGCGATGGCGGGGAAGAAGTAGAGGAATGCTTCGTCTGTCAGAAAGGCGATCGGTACGACCTCCGATTCGTATTCCAGCGCGCCAAGCGATTCGATTGAGTGAGCGCGGAAGTACTCGTCGTCCTCTCCATCGATAGTGAATCTTTCCGGCCTCGCGATCGAAACAAAAGCGTCGTCGATCGGTCCAAACATCTACGGTTCGATTCGGGTCAGCATCACGATGTTCGGTCCGCCGCCGTTGTAGGCCGATTGAAAAGCATTCACGGTCGGGAACGTCGACGACTGGCTATTGCCGACAATGTGAAAAGCTCCCTCGGGGCTTACCGCGACCGCCCGCGGCTGATCGCCGGAGTTGCCGCCCAGGTAGGTCGAGAACTGCAACTGCTGGCCGTCGGCGCGGAACCTGGCCAGGAACCAATCGGCCGTGCAAGGCGTCGCCCGGCAAGGGCTCCCAACCGCTGTTTGCAGCGGCTGCACCAGCGGGTAATTCAACGACTGCGTGTAGCCGGCGACATACACGTTCTTCTCCGCATCGATGCCGATGCCGAAACCCTGTTCCGTAGAACTGCCGCCGAGGAATGTCGCCCAAAGCGCATCATTCCCTTCAGGGTGCATCTTGAGTACGAAGCACTCGGTGCCGCCGCCGGAGGCCCGAAGCCGGTTGCGCGTCGGAAACGTCGTGCTGGTCGTATAGCCGGTCAAATAGGCGCTGCCTAGTTCGTCGACCACGATGCCGCGCGCCAAGTCGTCGCCGGTGCCGCCCCAGAGTGTCGAGTACACCAGTGCGGCGTTGAAAGGATCGATCTTGGTGATGATCAAGTCGCGCGTCCCGCCGCCGTAGTTGGTCTGTGCTTGGCCCTTCAGCGGAAACGTCCCGTTTGTCGTAGTACCGGAGATGTAAACGTTGTTGGCGGGATCGATGGCGATACCGTTGCCTTCGTCGGTGCCGGTGCCGCCGAGGTACGTCGAGAAGAGTAGCTGCGATCCATCCGCGGAGAGGTGAGAAACGAAGATATCGCGCGGGCCCGCGAGTTCGTCCTGCATTTGACGGACGAGCGGAAAGTTGAGCGACGTCGTCGACCCGGTTACGATCACGCTGCCGTCGGTCGCGACGACAAGGCTGCGCGCATATTCATCGGCCAGGCCGCCGAGGAACGTCGACCAGACCAAACGCGCGCCATCGGCGGAAATCTTTGCAACAAAGGCATCGCCGCCGTTGAGCATCGAGCCGCCGCCGTAGTTGGTCTGGTAGGCGCCGGGCGTGACTGGAAATTCGGGCGATGCGGTGAAGCCGGTGATGTAGACGGAACCCGTGCCGTCGACGGCGATATCGAGCCCGCGGTCGTCCGCGAAACTGCCGAGGTACGTCGACCAGAGTAGTTCGCCGCCGGCGTTGAACTTAGCGATGAAAACGTCGTTCGATCCAAGGAAGAACTCTTGCAACGCACTCTTGACCGGAAAGAAGTTCGTGTTCATCACTCCGGTGATGTAGATGTTGTTTTCGGAATCGAGCGTCACGCCCTCGCCCGTTCCGCCGCCCACCCCGCCCATGTAAGTGCCGAGTGTCATCACCGGATCGATAACCAGAGGCTTTGATCGATCATAAGGGCCGAGTGCAAATCCGTAATTCGAGCCGCTACGAGTGAAGCGTACATCGACGGCTCCGCCGTTCTGCCCCGCAACAGGCGGGCGCAGCCGCAAGTCGCCGTGCAGGCTCCATGCAACGCGCGACACGTCGGCAAACGGCGCGACAAGCAGATCGTACTCAAACTCGCCGCTCGTGTTTTCGTAGAAGACCGCGTCGATGCCGGGAGCCGTGTCAATGCACCGAATGCGTTCGAACTGTTCGACTGTCACCGACTTCGCTGCCCGGATGTAGCTGGCTTTCGATCTCGCCGGAGTGTCGCCGCGCCAGCCGCCGCCGCATTGGAATTCGAGTTTTGCCGCGCCGACGACAAGCCCGTTCCGTGTGGCCGCGAACACATTGCTCGCGCTCCGTCCGATGAAGAGCGCTTCGTCCGGTGCTTGTCCGCGGTTGGGTTCGAAGCGCAGCGGCATCGTGGCGGCGAAAGCCGTGTAAGCACCGAGAATGAATAGTGTGCGGAGCATCAGAAGTAGAATTTGAGCGCGAGTTGAATGATGCGGCCCGGACCGTTGCGATCGCGCCAGAGCTTGCCGAAATTCTGGTTGTAATTGTTGGCGATGATGGCTTCGCGCGTTCCTGCCGTCGGCGGGGTTGTGCGATTCCACAGGTAGGGCATGGGCCCGGCAAGCGAGACACAACCAATACGGCAAACGGGCGGCGCGCTGGAGAACATACTGTAGCTAATGCCCGAGTCGAGCGTGAAAACGGGCGTGTTGGTCAGATTGTAGGCTTCGCCGCGCAGTTCGAAGTAGCGCCGGCGCTCGGCCCACGGATAGATGGACTTGATTAACGTCGCGTTGGCGGTGAAACGCCACGGATTGCGCGCCCAATCGAGCGTGCGCGCGGCATCGCCGATGTTGCCGAACTCGGGGCGGGCGAATGCTTCGGGGTTAAAGTAGGGCACGTCGTTGGCGACGCTCCTCGACCACCGGGGATTGCGAATCGGAGCGCCGGGGACGATGTTGGGGCGGATTCGCTCGGTGCCGGTCGCGCCGCCCGGGATGCCATTGGAGTCATTCAAGAACGGCGAGAAAGGAAAGCCGCTCTGTGTGGTAACGACGCTCGACGCCGTCCAATTTCCCAGGATCATCGACGCTCTGCGGTTCGCCTTCTTAAAGAACTTGCGGTTACGGCCAAAGGGTAAATCATACGAAACAACAACATTGACGCGATGCCGGATGTCGAAGTTCGACACCGAACGATTGGCCTTTAAGTTGTGCGCGTCTTGAATGCGCGTGCTGCCCCAAAGAAAAAGGTTCGGCCCGTTTAGCGTGGCGTCGGAACTGGTGTCGATCGATTTGCCCCACGTGTAATTCGTGCGGACGAGAACACCGCGCTGATTACGTCGATCCAGCGAAATCGAACCGGCGTGATAAATCGAATTGGCGTTGGTGAGGCCGGCAACATTGACGTCGCCGACAAGCGGATTGGCGCGCAGATAATCGACGCGTGGCCGTTGAAGCGGATTGCCCGCCTGGTCGACTCGGCCAAACGTATCGTCGATCAACTCATTGGGATCGATGCCCTCGGCGAGCATCTGTTCGAACTCTTCCCGATCCGGAAAATTAACGCCAAGCAGCGGCGAGTAGAGATGCGTTCCTTTCTGCCCCATGTAACTGGTGCGAACGACGAAATGCGCGGGGATGAGAAATTCCGTCGTTAGATTCCACGTTTGCACGTAGGGCGAATTAGCGTCGCGCGTGAAGACAACGCGCGCGCCGCCGGGCACGCGATCATCCTGCACCGTGCCGCAGCCGACGCAGATCTGTCCATCTTCCGGGATATTCAACACGTTCGGATTCTTGCGCAGCACCGGTGGGTTGCGGCCGATGGTGACCGTGTAGGCTGGATCGACGCCTTGTGTGCGCGCCGGCACGGCGGTCGCCGATTGCCAGCGAAGGAATCCCCATGAGCCAGAAGAGCCGACGCCGAAATCCGGAATCGGATCGCGGCCGCGCGAAGTTGTCGGCGGATGTGAGATGCCATACCCGCCGCGGATGACGAAGCTGCGGCTGCGCAGAGGGCTCCAGGCCGGCTGCCAGGCGAAGCCGAAGCGCGGTTCGAAGTTTTTGTAGTGCGCGGGCTCCAGGAATCGCGACCGGCCATTGTAGCCGGAGTAGAGATAATTAAACGCGAAGCCGCGCGTGTTGCCGTTTACATCCTCGACGGGAATTGGATTATCGTAATCGAACGTCGCTTGACGATTGAATTTTTCGATCCGCGGCGAGTTGAACTGCCAGCGAACGCCCATGTTCAACGTGAGATCGCGGCGGACGCGAAAGTCGTCTTGAAAGTAAGCGGCCGCCACCGTCCAGCGGTAGTAGTAAGGGATCAGAATGCTGCGCAGGGCAATGCCGTTTGGCGTCCCGAGAAGGAAGCTTGCGGCCGACCAGCCGCCGGTGCCGCCGGGAGTATTCGCGTTTCCCGAGTTGGTTTGTGAAGGGTTGAAGGTATAGGTTCCGCAGCAGAGATCGCGCAAGCCGCTGGACTTGGCGTTCAGCATCATCTTGCGGTAGTCGCCGCCGATCGCGATGTTGTGCCGGCCCTTGATTAGAGTGAGGTCGTCGGAAACCTGGTACTGATGTTCGATGTAATCGCCGAGCGCGCCATTCAAGCCGATCGAGCTGAGCGCGTTGCCGAACTGCGAGTTGAAGTTGAAGAGCGGATAGCCCCAATTGGTAACGTTCGGGAGGCCGAATTTTTCTTTCGTGAAGTTGGTGGTGCCGACTTCGCCGGGCGGCGTGCGGGAGTAATCCGAGAACGTATAACTCGCGCGCAATTCGTTGACCGCGCGCGGTGAGAGCGTCATCGACAACGACAGCAGAGGCTGGCGGGTGACGCTCTTGTCGCCGGGGAATGTGAAGAACAGCTCGTCCTTACGGATGCGGAAGCGGTCGGAAAAATTGGGGATTTCCCGGTAGTTGACCGAGAGGCGATTCTTCGGCGTTATGTTGTGATCGACCTTGAACAACATGCGTTTCGATCCGCCGGTAACGCCGCGCACGCCGAAGTAGTTGCGGCCCTGCGCGTCGAAGGGCTGATTCGGCAAAGGAAGCTCTTCGAGTAGGCGCAGGGTGAGAGGATCGTGGTACTGCTTCGGAATGACGTAACCGCGTTTGGTTGGATCGGGATCGTTGGCGGACCAGAACGGATACTGCGCCGTTGTCGATGGGCGGTGAATCGGCACGAACTGTTTGCAGTCCGGCTGCGCGCAGCGCACGGTTTGAAAGATACGCGGCCGGATCTGGCCGGGCGGCACCCAAGAATTGCGGAAATCGCCGTTGCGTTCTTCGACGGTGGGGAAGCGGTCGTAAATGTCGATTTGATCGAAATACTGCTTGGGCTCGAACGCGGCGAAGAACCACGTCTTGCCCTTGCCGTTGTAGATTCTTGAATCAACGATTCTAAATCAGAGTACTTCAACAAACGAAGTTACGCGGCCAGTAACTTGACGATGTCCTCAATGGCGCGGTCGGCTTTGTAGTATGCGTTTTCAAGGGCGGAG
>VFZQ01000104.1 GCA_016871135.1 Acidobacteriota bacterium
CTCCATTGAAAATGTAGTGCAGACCTTTTGCAACCGGCTGTTGCAAATAAACGGGCCTACGGTGTTTCTTCGCCGTTAGCTGCGAAGGTTGGGCTAACGGGCTTCGAGGGGATTCTGCATCTTCCCTGTTGTGGCAGTGGACCGGGCCAGAATCGTCAATTCACCTTGACCGTTTACGATGGCAGTTCCGGGGTTGGCGCGGCGCTGGATACGACAACGGTCATCCGCGAACTTGAGCACTATGCACATCCCGGGCTTGCCCCCATTTCGGTGTCGTTTTCCGGCGGCGTTTGGCTGGCGCCAGGGGATTACTACGTGGGGATACACGCGCCTGGCGAGGACATTGGCTGGGCGTTCAGTACGGCCGCCCTCGTGCCGCCGTTCGCCACTCGATCGATAAGCACCGGGAATTGGGTCTACGAATCCGTTGGCAGCAACCTGACTTCCCGAATTCTCGGCGACCCGGCGCCGGAACCGGCCTCGTGGCAGATGCTCGGCTGCGCGGCGGCAGTAATCGGCGCGCGGGCGCTGGTGCGGCGGGGGCGGGCGTAGCGATTCGCGCACGCACCACGGGATGCTATCGGAACACTTTCTGAGCGTTCTCAGAGATTGGGCTAACGGACGTTTGGGATGAGGTGCGGGTCTCGATCGAGAAGCTCGCGCGTGTTTGGCCTGGTCAAATAGCGCCATCCGATTCGACGACCGCATTCGCGCAAGCGATAATGAACGGATGCTTTCGCGCTCGACGGCGCTGGCCATGATTCTTTTTCTCGCCGGCTGCATGGCGAAGAAACCGGAGTCCTCGCCGCCACGCTACGCCGATGCGCGGTCGTGCGCGGGCTGTCACGCGGCAATCGCGGCGAAGTACAAGAACTCGGGTATGGCACGGGCGTTCGCGCCGGCGGGCGCCGATACGATTCCGGCGGCGGGCGCTTACTATCATGCCGCCTCCGAGAGCTACTTCACGATGGCGTCGCGCGAGGGCAAGTTCTTTCAGAGCCGGCACCAGAAGGGTCCGCGCGGCGAACGCATCAACGAGATCGAAAAAGAGATCCACTTCGTGATGGGGTCGGGCAACCATGCCAAGACGTTTCTGCATCGCGCGGTGGACGGAAAGCTGATTCAGCTTCCGCTCGGATGGTACAGCGACGGCGGCGGCAGATATGCCATGAATCCCGGCTACGACCGCCGCGATCACGCCGGCTTCCGCCGCGCGATTCCCGACGACTGCATGTTCTGCCACAACGCCTATCCGGCGGTGACGCATGCTTCGCGCGCGCACGGCGGCGATGCGGTCTTTCCGGCCGCGATGCCGGCGGGCATCGATTGCCAGCGCTGCCACGGTCCCGGACAGGCGCATGTCGACGCCGCGGCTTCCGGCAAGCCGGCGGCCGCATTGATCCTGAATCCCAAGGGACGCATGGAAGTTTGCATGCAGTGCCATCTCGAGTCGACCAGCCGTGATCTGCCCTACGCCATCGTGCGCTTCGAACGTGAGCCGTATTCGCACTCGCCGGCCGAGCCGCTGGATTCCTACGTGCTGCACTTCGATTTCGCCAAGCCGCCGGAGGACCACTTTGAAATCGCGCACGCGGCGTACCGGCTGCGGAAGTCGGCGTGTTTTCTCAAGAGCGGCGGGAAGATGTCTTGTGCGACCTGCCACGATCCGCACGATACCAAACGCGATGCGGCGCAGTGCGCGCAATGCCACGCCAAGGTGCACGACGGGAAGCACTCGGGAGACCGGACCCGGATCGCAAGCGGGGCGTCGGAGACGTGTATCTCCTGTCACATGCCGAAGCGGCGGACCGACGACGTGGTTCACGTCGTCATGACCGATCACTTCATCCGGCGCACGCGGCCGCGCACTACCCTTACCGCGCCGCTGGCCGAGCGGCACGACGCGCCTTATCGTGGCGAGGTCAAGCCGTATCTGGGGAACGATCCGCTCTACACGGCGGTGGCGCAGGTGTACGCCGGCGTGAACTTGCAAGCGGGCGCACAACGGCTGGAAGCGGCGCTGTTGGAGAAGAAGCCCAACCACCCGGAGTATTATCATCAACTCGCCGAAGCCCACTACCGGCAAGGTAACGACGAAACCGCGGTCAAGTGGTTTTACGCGGCGCTGGAGAAGGACCCCGCCTATTTGCCGTCGATTCGCAACCTCGGCACGACGTTGACGCAGATCGGCCGGCACGCGGACGCGGCGACTGTTCTCCGGCGCGCGCCGAACGATGCGGCGGCGCTAACCAATCTCGGCGAGGCGCTGATCGGCTCCGGCGACAACACCGCCGCCGCCGAGGCGCTGCGCCGCGCCGTCGCGCTCGACGGCGATTCGCCGGAAGCCTGGAACCATCTGGGCCGCGCGACCGGTTCCGAAGAGGCATTCCGCACGGCGATCCGGATCAAGCCCGATTACGCGATCGCGCACGCCAATCTCGCCAACCGGCTGCACGCGCGCGGCGATTGGCCGGGCGCCCAGCGCCATTTCACCGAAGCGCTGAAGGATGCCGAGAGCGCGCTGGCGCGATTCAACTACGGAACGGCGCTGGCCGAACGCGGCGCTCTGGCCGAAGCGGAAAGGATGTTCCGGGACGCGATCCGGCTGGATGCGCGCATGCCCGACGCATACTTGAATCTGGGAAATCTGCAGATCATGCAGGGCCGCGCCGGCGCGGCGATCCCGCAATTCGAGAGCGCGCTGCGCTTATCGCCCTCGATGGGGCGGGCGCGGTTGGGTCTGGCGATTGCGTACGCCGAGTCGGGCCGTTTACGGGAGGCCGCAAAAGAGTTCCGCGCGGCGGCTCAGGATCGAGATCCCGAGATCCGCCGCGCGGCGAGTGACGCTTTGACCCGATTACCAGGCCAGTTTTAGACCGAACTGATTTGTCCGCATACCGCGGGCGCCGCTGATCGTGCCGTAATTCAGCGAGGTCAGATTCGTATCCGGGTTGCCCCAGTTCGGGTGGTTGGTGAAGTTAAACGACTCGAAGCGGAACTCGAGGTTCATGCGTTCGACGATGTCGAATCGGCGGAGAACCGAGAAGTCCCAGTTGAAGACGCCAGGGCCAATATAGACGTTGCGGCTGATATTACCCTCACGGTAGGTCAGTTCGTTGAAGCCGCGCGAATCAAGGGTCGTGCAGGTGATCGCCGCCGCGCCCCGGCCCGAGGAGTGCCGCTTGAAGTACTCTTGCGGAGTCGGGTTGGAGACGTAGGGGCTGATACCGGTGGCGTCGCCTCGGCTGCCTTGGGTGTTGGACGCGATGTCGCCGCAGCCGCCGCCATTAAAGGGCGAGCCCGTCGACATGGTCAGGATCGTACCGAGCGACCATCCGCCCAGTACCGCGTTGCCGGCCCGGCCGAGATCGCGCTTGTTCTTTCCGAACGGAAGCTCATACAGCGCCGAGCTGGTGAAGCGGTGCAACTGGTGGAACTGCGACAACCCCCGCTCGCTGCGGAAGTTGTAGTTGTTGGCCGGGAACAGATTGTCGCCGTCATTGACCCGGATTCCCGAGCCGCTATCAATCGACCTCGACCAGGTATAGCCGAGCAGGTAGGTGTAACCCTTGTTGAAGCGCTGCTGGACCTTGATGATTCCCGAATTATAGTTCGAGTTCACGTGCCCGCCGATCGTCTGGATGCGGCCGTAAATGTTGCCGCCCCAGGGCCGCCGGTCGTTGGCCGAACGGTTGTCGTCGGGCCCGGAGCGGAAGATGGGATCGTTCCATCCGTACATACGCTGCAACTTGTGGCCACCGTTGCCCTGGTAGCCGACTTCGACCATGATCGCGTCAGTCAACTGGTGCTGCACGTTCAACAGGTACTGATGCACGTAGGCGGTACGGCGGTTGACTTCGTTCGAGAAGGTATACGAACCGGCGAGACAGAGGCCGCTCCAGTTCGCGCAGCGCACGCCGGTGCCGACCAGCACAGCCCAGGGATTGTTGATGTTCACATTAGGCAGAAGATCGATCGAGCGGGAGGTCTCGCGGAAGCCGAGATTGCGAGCCATGTCCCATACCGGGTTGATCGTGTCCTGTGCAAAGAACAGGCCATAACCGGTACGGACCGTCCATTTTGCGCCGGGCTGCCAGGCGATACCGATACGCGGAGCCCAGTCGTTCTTGTCGGGACGCACGGTGGCGCGGCCGAACAGAACGTCGTCGCCGGTGGCTTTCGGAATGATGTCGCCGATGTGGACGTTCAGGTCCTGGTGGAAGTCGCCGGGACCGGGCCGTACAAGCACGGGAACGCGGCAGTTGGGATCGAGCGCGCGTCCGCCGTCGAGCACGCCGGTGCAGAAGAGTTGCACGTTAAAGATTCCGCGATGGCGGTCCTTGAACGGCGGCGTGTATTCGTAGCGAAGGCCGATGTTGATTGTCAGGTTCTGACGAATCTTCCAGGTGTCCTCCGCGTAGAAGGATTGCGCCCACTGCCGGAACTGAGTGTTTGCGATGCCGAGCGCGCGGGTGGACTCTTCCGTCCAGCCGAGCAATCCCGTGGCGAACGCGGACCCCGTCCGGCCGAGGTCGGACGGATTCGAGGTGTACCGCGACGGGAACTGGAAGAACCCGCGCGGGAACTGGTTGCCGATCTGGTTGAAGCGGCGGCTGGTGATCTCACCGCCGAATTTCAGCGTGTGCTTGCCGCGGATCCAGTTGAGGTTGTCGAGCAACTGGTAGGTGCGGTTGCGGACGACAAACGGCGCCTCGGTGGTTTCTCCCCAGCCGGAGGCGAAGTTGTTGCCACCGAAGCCCACACCAGGGGCGCCCCACGCCTGGGGAATCGGAGACAGCAAACCGGGAATGTTCAACTCTGTGGTGACGTTGCGGACGTTGGCGAGCGCCGTGCCCTTGTCGTTGTCGAAGATGCTGGCGCCGACGCGCAATTCGTTCACGACGGTTGGAGTGAACGTCCGGACATTCGAGAACATGAATTGCCAGACTTTCGTTTGGACCTTCTCATCCTGGGACGGGAAAGTGTTGCCGCCAAGCAAGAGTTCGTCGCCCCAGCTCAAACGGCCGAACCACTGCGAGTTGACGCTTTCATTGAAGTCGACGCGCGAGGTGACCTGATCCCAGTCGGTCGGGCTGGGGGCGTTGCGGACGTAGTTGAATTGCGATACGCCGGCGACCGCGCCCGGAACGTTGGGAGCTCCGTAGAACTCCAGCAACTTTACAAATTGGGGCGAGAACCGCGATACCGGTATTCGCTGATTCGCGAACGGCGTGGCGGTCGGACGGCCATCGGCGCCGTTGCGAATCGTGGTCGGATCGAAGATGGGCAGATTCTGCGGAGCGGAGAAGTCGCCGCCGATCATGGCGGCGTCAGCTACGGTGGAGCGGCGCACGGACGCGACACGCTCGCGGAGGCCTTCGAAGTTGGCCATGAAGAAGAGCTTGTCCTTGCCGTTAAAGACTTTCGGAATTACGACCGGGCCGTCGACTGTGAAGCCGAACTGATTGCGGCGGAAGGGATTCTTCGGACCCGCGGCGAGCCACGGCCGGGCTTGGATCTTGTCGTGGCGCAGGAACTCGAACAACACGCCATGCATTTCGTTGGTGCCGGGCTTGGTGTTCACGTTGATCTGCGAAGGGGAGCGGCCAAATTCGGCGGAGTAGACGCCGGTCTGCACCTTGAACTCCTGGAGCGCGTCGACCGAAGGCCGCACGATGAAGGTGTTGAAGTTGACGTCGGTGTTCTCAAGCCCGTCGAGGGTGAACCGGTTGTATTGCTGCCGCATGCCGGCGATCGATAGCGCCTGGTTGGATCGCTCGCCGCCCTGGCGGCCGTTGGCCTGGCCGCCGGCCGGCATCTCGGAGCTGACGTTCGGCGCGAGGCGCACGAGTTGGAGGTAGTTGCGGCCGTTCAACGGCAGTTCGACAATTCGCCGTTGTTCGATAACGGTGCCGGTCGCGGTGTTGGAAGTCTGCAACATTTCGGCCGAGGCGGCGACTTCGACCGATTCGGTTACGGCGCCGACCTGGAGGTCGAAATCGACCCGCAAGGTGTCGCCCACTTGCAGAACTCTCTCGGCTGCGATCGCGGCTTTGAATCCTTGGGCCTTGGCCTCTAACTTGTACCGGCCGGGAACAAGGAACGGCACGGTGTAGACACCGGAGTCGCTCGTCTTGATCTGCCGGATCTGGTTAGTGGCCAGGTTGGTGATGGTGACCTCCGCGCCCGCGATGGCGGCGCCGGAGGAGTCGTTGACGTTGCCTGTTATTTCGCCGTATGTTTGGGCGAAGATGGCGGCCGTTGATAGCAGCAGTAGGCACGCTTGTCTCATGAGGGTCCCCTTCGTTTGTGAGTAATCGGTACCAAGCCGAAACGGACGGCGTTGGTGGTGATCATTATACCGATTTTTGGAACCCTTACGTCCGAGAGGAGAAGCCTGCTTGTTTGGCGGCGGCAAAAACACGAACGGCCCGGGACTTGACGCCCGGGCCGTTCGTGTTTTTGTTTGTCGCTTAGAAGCTGTACTTCAGAGCGAATTGCAAGTTGCGCATGTTGGTGCGGGTACCGGTGATAGTGCCGAACGCACCTTGTGCGGAGGGGGTCAAGCTGCCCGCCGTGAAAATGGCATTGGCCAGGTTCGTGTTGGGGTTGCCCCAAACCGGGTGGTTCGGGAAGTTGAACGCCTCGAAGCGGAACTGGAGGACGTGCCCTTCCTTATAACCCATGTTGAAGTTCTTCAGGATGCTGAAGTCCCAACCGAAGATGCCGGGGCTATCGAGCCGTGTTGCGGCCGACATTTCCGAAAGTGCCATCGACGGGCCGGGTGAATGCCTGCCAGTTGAACCACTGCGATGGCGACTGGGAGTCGAGCTTGGCGCTGGTTCCGGTCGAGTTCGGTCGATCGAATTGGCCACCCGTGTTGGAGGGATCGCCGCCAACGGTAACCGTGATCGGGAAGCTGGACTGCATGGTGAGGATCGAGCCCAACTGCCAGCCGCCGATGATGGCGTTGGCGACGGAGTTCTGGATGTCAACTTTACGGCCCTTGCCGACCGGCACATCCCACAACGCCGACGTCACGAAGCGGTGACGCGTGTCGTGCGAGGAGCGAGCGTATTCGCAGGAACGGCAGTAGCTGTTCTGGGGGAACAGCGTGTCGCCGCCGAGGTTGCGAATCGCGGTCGCCGTGTCGAGCGACTTCGCCCAGGTGTAGCTCATCAGGTAGGTGATACCGTTTGAGTACCGCTTGGTGAGCTTGGCGCCGAGCGAGTTGTAGTTGCCCGTGCCGCCGTTGTCGACCAACTGAATGCGGCCGAAGTTCGGGAACGGCGAGCGGGCTTGCAGGCTGAGACCGGTCGAACGAGGCGCCGGCACGGTTTCGTTCACCGCGCGCAACGCTTCGAGGTGGCGGCTCACGCTGCCGAGGTAGCCGACTTCAAACAACGTGCCGTTGCCCAGTTCGCGCTGCAAGTTCAACATGTACTGCGTCGAATAGGTCGTGCGACGATCATAGGGGTTGGCGAACGTGTAAGGGCGCGGAATCTGCGCGACTCCACCGGCGATGGATGCCAAGCCGTTCGCCCATGTCAGATTGGGAAACAACGAATTGGAGTTGTCGCGAAGACGGCCGGCATTGTTGCGTGCCATGTCGAAACGGGGGTTGCCGGTGTCCTGGTTATAGAACATGCCGCCGCCGCCGCGGATCACCCACTTGGCCGACGGGTTCCAGCTCACGCCGAAACGTGGGGCGAAGTCGTTTTTGTCGGTGCTGACAAGGCGGTCGCCGAGCGAGCCGTCCTGTCGGACTTCGACATCGGGCCAGCGAAGACGGATACCGGCGTAGGGATCCTGCGACGCGGCGCCCTGACGCATGAAGAACGGGTACTGGCCGCGGTCCGCAACAGGGGCGTTGCGGAAGTCGGTGGGCCGGATGTCGTTGCGGACGATACCGTTGAACAACGTGCCCGTGGCGTCTTTCCAGGGCGGCGTCAATTCGTACCGCAAGCCCCAGTTAATGGTGACCTTCTGCGTGATCTTCCATGTATCGTCGAAGTACAGCGCGAAGCCGGTGTTTTGGAACCTCGCGTTGGCAATCGCAACTGCGGCTTCGGACTGTTGGATTTCGCCCAGCAGAAAGTCGCCGATCGGATCGCCCTTGGAGTTGGCGACAGCCGGGTTGCGCGTTGCGTCGGCGTTGAAGAGGAACTCGCCGCGCGCGAACTGGTTGCCAACCTGGAAGTAGTTGTCCCAACGAATTTCGCCGCCGATCTTGTAGGTGTGCTTACCTTTGATGAGCGAGAAGTTGTTCACGGCCGAGATCGAACGATTGTTGTTTTCGTACGGACCTTCGGAACCGTTGCCGAAGCCGGAGTAGACGCCGGCGAAGCCGACGGCAGGGATGCCCCACTGCACGGCCGGTCCAGGCGCGAGGCCGGGGATGTTCAGTTCGCCAACGACGTTGCGGCCAAAAGCGAGTTCCGGGCCGGTGGTGTTGTAGAACCGAGTGAGACCGAAGCGGGCTTCGTTAACCATGGTCGGCGAAAGCACACGCGTATTCGAAACCATGTACTGGTCGAAAGTCGTGATGATCTTGTCGCCGTTCTGGAAAAGCTGCGAGGTCAATTGATTCTCGTCGCCCCAGGAGTAGCGGCCGAACCAGGTGGACTTCGAGGACTCGACCCAGTCACCGCGGACGACTAGCTGATCGCGATCGATCGGCAGCGAACGCGCAATCTGGTGATTGCGGCGCAGGCCGGCCGATTCCAGATTCGCGGTTGGGTAGAATTCGAGCAGCTTGATCGAGGTCGGGTGGAAACGCGACGTCGGAATCGTGTTGTTCGGGAACGGCGTGGCGACAACAGAGGCGCCCTGCTGCGCACGGGTGCGCGGATCGAACACGGGGTTGACGCCCGCGACGTTGAAGTTCCCGCCACGAACTTGCGCGAGGGGAAGGTCATAGACCGACTGCACCGAACGGCGCTGACGGAACCATTCGTAGTTGGTCATGAAGAACAGCTTGTTCCTGCCATCGAAGAGTTTCGGGATGACCACGGGGCCGGAGATGGTGAAGCCGTACCGGTTCCACTTGAAAGGATCTTTCGGCGGACGGGCGGAGGTGAAGGCGTAGTTCTTCGCGTCGAACTTATCGTTGCGGACAAACTCGAACAGCGTGCCGTGGAAATTGTTACCGCCGGGCTTGGTCGAGACGTTAATCTGCGAGGCGGCGCGGCCATATTCGGCCGGGTAGACGCCGGTCTGCACCTTGAACTCCTGGAGCGCGTCGATGGACGGCTGCACAATAAAGGTGTTGAAGTTGGGGTCGGTGTTCTCGACGCCGTCGAGCGAATAGCGGTTGAACTGCGCACGCTGTCCGGCGATTGAAATGCTCTGATCGGAGCGGATGCCGCCCTGGCGCGAACCGGCCTGGCCCGCGCTCGGGAAGCCGAAGCTCACGTTCGGAGCGAGGGCGACGAGACTGAGATAGTTGCGGCCGTTGAGCGGGAGCTCGACGATGCGCTTGTTTTCGATAACGGTACCGACGGTGGAGTTTTCGGTCGAGAGAACCGCGGCCGCGGCCGAGACTTCGATCGACTCGGAGACCTGGCCGACTTGCAGTTCGAGATCGAGGCGCGCATTCTGCTGCACCTGGATCTGAACGCCGTTGGCGTTAGCGGTTTTGAATCCTTGTTTCTCGGCGAGGAGGTTGTAGACTCCGGGCGCGAGCGACGGGAAGGCGTAGAGGCCGGCGTCGTTGGACAGCACTTCGCGGGTGGCCGCAGTGCCAGTGTTGGTAATGGTAACGCGAGCGCCCGCGATGACAGCACCAGAGCTGTCGCGAACTTCGCCGGAGATATCACCGAAAGTCTGCGCATACGATGGCAGACCAAGCGACAGGCACAGAAGCGCCAGCGCTACAAACTTTGTTTTCATGAATGATCGTCCCTTTAGCTAGTAACGGGTTTGAAACGTCCCGATACCCAACCTTAACAAAACTAAGCCCCCCCCTTTGCAAGTTGGGTGTCTGTAACAAAAAGAAACCGCGCCGGTCCTGCACGACCGGCGCGGCTTCATTGGCGACTCCCCCCGTTACAACAGGCGGTGTTTCACCAAGGCTAGAACTGTATCATCACAGTCAGGTTCATGAGCGGCTGGCCGCCGAGCGATGCGGTACGGGGATCGTCAGTGAGCTTGCCAAAGGTTTGCGGGTTGCGGAAGTCGACGGAGGTTGTCGGTCCGGTGAAGTTGAACGTCTTGAAGGCGTTCTGCATGTCCCAGCGGAGCTGCGCCTGATACCGCTCCTTGAACTTGAAGTTCTTCTGCAACGAGAGCTGCGCCCAAGCCATGCTGGGGCCGGTCAGGATGTTGCGGCCGGCGTTGCCGATTCGGAACGCATCGGGGTAAGCGAAGGCGTTGATGTCGATTACGGCCGGGCGGTTGTTGGTGACGAAGCGGTCGCCGCCGCCGTTGTTCCACTTCCCGAAGTCGTAGTCGGGCTTGCTGACTACGTTCGGACGGCGCGCGCCGGCGAAGCCAGGGAAGTAGTTGGCGGGGCTGTTGGCAAACGTAAAGTTGAGCGGGTTGCCGGTCTCCAACGTTTGGATGGTGGCGATGGCCATGTCGCTGAAGATCGCGCTGGCGACACGGTTGCCGCCGAGCCACTTCTTGCCGCGGCCGAATGGCAGGTCGTAATCGATCGTGGCGATCCAGCGGTGATTGCGGTCGTAGCCGGCGCGGCCTTTTTCGAGGTTACGGTTCTGGATCGGCGCCACGCCGCCGCCGGAGTTGTCGGTGTCGGCGCTATCGATGGTCTTCGAGAACGTGTAGAACGTCGAGAAGAACAAACCGCGCGACATGCGCTTTTCGAGCTTGATCGTGCCGGAATGGAATGTGGAGTGCCCGAAGTTGGAACG
>VFZQ01000105.1 GCA_016871135.1 Acidobacteriota bacterium
CGCCGGGACCCCGGCGTCCAGGCGCTTGACCGCCGCGAGTTTGAACTCGCGGTTGAACTTTCTTCGTGACACGGACATGACTCAAATTCTCCTTTGGGAATTTTTGTGTGTCTAGACTCGTGTCTCAGATTTGGGGACAACTCCAACCTGAAATTCCGAAACGGGGCGGGTTCACGGATCAACACACGTGCTCGTGGCCAATCACCCTCGACTCAATGGCGAATTGGAATCACACCAATCCCCTCTTGGAATTCCATCAGCTCTTGCAACAACAATGCCGGCGGGGCCGGTCGGCGCGGAACGCGGGCCAGCTCATAAGTGGGGACAAATTCGGGACAACCGCCGAAACGCCCATTCCCTGTAAGTTATTGGTGCGGATGAGAGGACTTGAACCTCCACGCCCTTGCGGGCACCGGAACCTAAATCGAAGTGGTTTGGTGGTGGGGCTGTGTTTATAGGGGGTTGCGAGAAGTGCGACGGGCTGGAGTCGGGCGGAAGGAGGTGGAATTGGGGACATGTGTCCCCAATTCTCAATTCCACAGGCCGAACAACAGCTTGGAAGATTGGGCGCCGACTGAAAACAAACACCTTATGCGTTCGGTGGTGGATTCTTCGGCGACGGCGCCCAATGATTTTGCAGGGTGTTGTGGGCGTGAGCTGAATTGTGCCTCAACTGGAGTAACACTGGTCAGAGGCTGCCTTCGCTTCATGCCTTCCTCATCTCTGACCAGACGCGATCGGTTTGATGCACATGACAAGATCTCCGCACTGCAAGTACTTGCCATCATCGCCATAGTAAACCTGCCAACCGGTCTCGGCGATCTCACCGAGACGCAACCGATTGGGCCAACCCGGCTCCCAACCGGAAGATCTCAATCTGAAGTAGAGTGAATCGATTGCGGAGCCGTCGAGCTTCGTGTGCCGACCAACGCCGAGATCGTCGAGATTTCCAGACGGAAGGTCTTCTGGGAAGTAACGCCACCGAAATTCGATCGAGAACCACTGTATCCGGCCCTTGATCTTGACATGGGGCGGCCTGTCACTTCCAAGATCGAGAACTTCCAGAATGCACTCGATCGGCACCGTTATCGTGGTGTGATCGGATGTCTCGAATTCCACATTCGCGGGCTCTAACCCGCGCAATCTACAGTTCGGATATCGGGCATCTGGCACGCGCGGCGAGAGGACGAATTCGGATCTTGATCGAGAAAGAGACCTCAACTTGGCGATCGGTGAATTCGGCACCGTCCGCGCGGCCTCGCCTCCGCGAACGATCGCCAAGAGTTCGGTCCCGAGCGAATCGCAATCTTGCGCGCAAGCTCGGCGGCATCGGCGAAGTCGTCGTATTTTTTGTCGGCCTCCCGCAGTATCGCTTCCGCCTCCGGTGTCCTTTGCGAGACTGATTTGCGAAAAACAAGAATTGGCTTGCCGTGGTCTCTTGCAGTAATGAACTCTTGGCGCACCGGCTCTGTCATCTCCTCCCCGACGATCAAAATGAGCAGATCACACGCTTTGACCGCTTCGAGGTAAAAGTCAAGCAACGGTTGCGACGAAACCGTCGCATGTTCGAATGCCCATGCGGTGGAGATGGGTGAAAATCTTTCGATTGCAGCCTTCGCGGCTTCGCGCTCAGGTCGCAGATCTTCTCGGTCAGGATTCATGATCGAAGAGATAAACACACGGAAAGGTTCCATTGGCCGATACTGCCATTACAACTCAGAATCGGTAATGAGTGGGGTCCTCGGCCAAAGCGTGAATGAGCGGCAAGACCTCGTGACGTGCATGACGACGGTCGACCGAAGCCACCAAGCCATCTTCTGAGCGTATAGAATGAGTGCCTGTAATCCACGGTACCCGTGATGTTCCCCCTCAGAGTTACGCTCTTCCTGCTGCTTCTGCCGTTTGGCGCGTGCACGCGTCAACGCGCGCCGCTTGGCGTTGGCGGAGAGTTGAGCGGATCGATTCGCGCGGGCGAGACGCTCAGCTTGGCCGTTGACGTGGCCCCTTTCCAAGTGGCGAACATCTTGGTTCATCAGCATGAGATCGACATCGCCGTTGAATCCGGCGGCGTGATCTCGGATTCGACCGAATGGGATTACGAGTCCGTGTACGTAGCCGCGCCATCGACTGTCAAATTGATTGCGGCGAAAGATGGACCCAACGAAGGTCGATATCGAATCCGGTTCGTGGAGCAGAGGCCAAAATCGGACCTGACCGAGTTGGCGATTCGCGCGGCGCAGGTGGAGGCAACCGGTCGAGAGCAACTGGAGAAACGAACTTCCGAGTCGCTCCATGCCGCTGCGCTCAAGCTCGGCGAGGCAAGAGAGCTTTGGCGACGCGTCGGCGACCTGCGAAGAGAGGCGCACGCCACGGCACGACTTGGTATTGCGTCGGAACGCTTGGGGCAGTATTCAGACGCAGACACACACTACGTTGAGGCCCGAGCCCGGTTTAAGACGATGGGAGACGAAACCGCATTCTTGGCGATCGAGAAAACGTGGATGAATCTCGGCGGGAAGTTTGGAGAGCAGCGCGCCGATGTCAGCGCGCTTGCAGACAGGCTTCGACGCGCGCAACAGTCCGGAGATCGCAGGGTTGTCGCGCTGTTCACGAAGAGTCTCGGGTCCGCGTATGGGAAGTTGAGGAATCGTTCAGAAGACGAGCGCATGAAACGGAAGTACCTCGAACTCGCGCGGGGTCTTGGCGACCTATCCATGCAGGCCGAGGCGCTCGGCAAACTTGGCGCCCTCGCGATGGATCAAAAGAACTACTCGGAATCGATGCGTTACGCCAATGAGTCATTACGACTCGCCCGGAAAATCGGCAGCATCGGAGAAGAGATCTCGGCGCTGGGCCAGATTGCGACGGCGAGCGGCTACATGCATGACTATGAAACAGAGGCTCGAACGTTTGAAGCGATTCGAGACACCCATTCGCGGAGGGGCGATCACGGCTCGTCGATGGCGGCGAGCTTGGCGTTAGCGGGCACCAGTCGAAGCCGTAACCGACCGGAAGAAGCCTGGAAGAATTTGAACGACGCTCGACTCGTCCTCGAACGCATACGAGGCGATGCGGCGACGGTAGCTGAGCAGTTTGTGGGACCAGCGGACGCGGTATTTGCTATCCCGCTCGCGCAATTGGCGCAGCAGTTCCCAATGTATAGAGATCGGGCTTTTGCAGCTACCGATTCGATTCGGGGCGCGTTCCTGAGTTCCGGCCCGAGTGATCATTACAGTGAACTCCGGGCTGCGCTGGGCGACGAAGCCTCGATTGTCGAATTCGTCGCTCAACCTCAACACAACGAATCAGAATATGTGTGGCTGGCGGCGAAGGCCCAGGTCCATGCCTTGCAGACAAACCATTTCAAGGCGACATTGGGCACGCTCGAAGCGGCGGTCGCATCACTTTCGGATCCGAAAGCGGCTCTGGCAAGATCCCTTGAATCGCGAAAACTGTTGGCCCAAGTCTACCTGGCGCCGCTGAAGGGAAAGCTGCGAACGAAACAGATCGTGATCGTGCCGGATGAATCGATGGTTCGGATTCCATTTGCGTTGCTGCCGCATCCCGACTACGACGACGGCTCTCTGCTCGGAGATCACCACATCGTTACCTACGCCCCTTCAGGCCAGGCGATCGCGTCGCGGCCCAAGGAAACGCAGAGAACTGTCGATGAGCGCGTGCTGCTCGCCGGCGACCCGGTGACGAATCTTCGCGATTCGCGCATTTGGTCAAAATCGACGACCGCACCGCAGCCTGATGATTGGACCGCAACCGCTCGCGCCGCCGGGGTGCTTGTGGATGGCTCTCAATTGGCACGCCTTGGGTTTGCAAAGCAGGAAACAGACTCGATCGCGAAAGAGCTCGGCAACCGAAAGGTAACGAAACTGCTCGGATTCGATGCGAGCCGCGAGCAAGTGCTGAGCGCGCTGCCGCAGGCCGATTACATCCATCTCATCTCGCACGGCCTCGCCGATCTGCAACGCCCGCGCGGGTCGGGCCTCGCGTTCTCGTTTTGGGATCGCGAAGGAGCCGCGCAAAACGGTTTCTTGCGTTTCGAGGAAATCGCCAGCATGAAAATTCACGCCAAGATCGTCACACTGTCAGCGTGCGATACCTCGGTAGGCAAGGTGCTTTCTCATTACGGAGTGCCCAGTCTGTCGAACGCGTTTTTGCGTGCGGGCGCACGCCGAGTCGTTTCCACCTTGTGGAAGGTGGACGACGCGGCGACGGCGGCGCTGATGGCGCACTTTTACCGGAACCTGTTCACCAACAAAATGCTTCCTGGCGAGGCGCTTTGGCAGGCACAGAAGGAGATTCGAAAACAGCCGCGCTGGAGCAATCCGTATTACTGGGCCGGGTTTACGTTGTCCGGCGATTGGAGACCGCTATGAACGACGCCTGCTACGAACAACTCGATCAACTGCTCCGAAAGCGATATCCGTATCATGACGACGTCGTTCAAGAAACGCTGAGGCGCGTCCTCGCGAAGCTTCGCACGGGCGTCAAAATTAAAGGCGACATCGAGAAGTTCGCGTTCGGTGTCGCGCGTAATGTTCGGCGCGAGTTGGACCGCAAGCGAAAACTGCTCGCACATCCAATCGCCAATCCCGACAAGGAACTTCGGCCAGTCGACCTATCACAACTCAACGCGCTGATGATGGAGGTGTTTTCCACTCATGATCGCGAGATTTTCAAGAGCTACTACGTCCCCGGCGTCATCGACGTAGCAGGGCACCGAAAACGCCTCGCGGAGAAACTGGGCGTTGAGCCAAATACTCTCTGCAAACGGGCCAACCGCCTCTACAAAAAACTCATGAACGAACAACGGCGGAAGCAAGGCTAATGCCACAACCTGAAATCTCGCCTGAAGATTTGCGCAAGCTTCTGTTGGGGCAGATGCCGCGCGCCGACCGCGCGAGGATCGAAGCCCGTCGAAATTCCGATTCCGCGCTCGACGACGCTATCGATTTGGCCGAATCACTTCTGATTGACGATTACGTCGAAAAGCAGCTCTCCGCCGAAGAAACCGAGGCTTTCAAGTCGTTCTTCTTGACGACCGAAGATCGCAAACAACGTCTGGCGTTGTCGCGGGGCATTCACAAGCTCAGCGCACAGGAGCACTCGCGCAAGCTCTGGCGGATCGGCGCCGCTGTCGCGGTGGTCGCCGTACTGATGGGAGTCGTACTTTACCAGCGTTCAAATGCCGTGCAGACCGTTCGCTTACCCGTCAATAACACGAAGTCGGGCGAGCAGATTGTGTTGCATTTGGCCGAGGCGCCTGCAACGATCGTTCTCGAATTCGATTGTCCCCGTGTGCCGCCGACCCACACGTTGACGTTCGGACGCCTGGGCGACCCCAAACCGCTCATCACCCAGAGAATCGAATCGTCGACATCGGCCATCGTGAAGCTCCCTCTGCAGAAATCGATGCTTCCGCCGGGAGACTACCTAGCCATCCTGTCCGCAGGCCAGGAGTTCCGCGCCGACTTTCGCCTCATCGTCGCCCCATAGCGTCCCGGCGCCGAAAAATTATTTCTCCTTGCGTTACATGGGTTTCCAGACAGCGTATGTCAGATCTGTGCAACGTAACGCATATGTAAATAGCGGTGCGCGTTTCCGAAGGGTACGCGTGTCGCTATCCAGAAACCTCGTATGCGCCTGTTCCCATACCTCCTATTCGCCGCCGCGTCTCACGCGGCGATTATCACGATCGACTTCGAAGGACTGGCCGACGACTCCGCGATCACCACGGAGTTCGCCGGCCTTACCTTCTCGAACACGCGCGCGCTGACGGCGGGGATCACGCTCAACGACCTCGAATTCCCGCCGCGCTCGGGCTCCAACGTCGCGGGCGACATCGGCGGTCCCATCGACATCAACTTCACGATCCCCGTACTCAACTTTTCCGGGTACTTCACGTACTCCACGGCTCTTACGCTGACCGCATTCGATGCGCTGAACCAAGTCGTCGGCAGCACCAACTCGGCGTTCTCCGCGAACACGGTGTCATCGCAAAACACGCCGAATGAACGATTGCAGCTCTCGTTCGCGGGCGGCATAGCGCGGGTCACGCTCGCAGGCGGTGTCAGCGGGAGCACGTTCACGCTCGACGACCTCGAACTGACCACGCCGGACTCGGCGGAAATCCCCGAACCGGCAACATGGCTGCTCGTCGCCGCCGCACTCGGAGTCCTCCGCCGGAAATAAGCCATGGTCCGCCGTCTCGTTATCCCCGTTCTCGCGTGCCTCTCGGCATTTGCGGCCGATCCGGTCATTGGCCCGATCACCATCAAGCCGACGTTCATTCCGCCGAACACCACGACGCAGGTCACCATCACCGCGCAGATCACCGATACGACGCTCCTCGCCAACGGCGCGAACGTCCAGCGGCTGAACGCAGCGGGCGGCGTCGCGGCCGTTCTCGGCAACATGCGCGACGACGGGCTGAATGGCGACGCCGTCGCGAACGACCGGATCTTCACGCTCGTATTTCCGCTCAACGCACCGGCTGGCCGCGTCGCCTTCCGCACGACTGGCGCGTTTCCAAACCTTCCCGCGCGCGTCCCCTCTTCGAGCATCGCCATCGACAGCGGCGCCGCTGCCACGCCGCTGACGATCGACGGCTCCGCCGCGCCCGCGCCGAACGCCACCGGCTGGAACCGCCAGGATGTGACCGTCACCTTCGCTTGCTCGGGAGGGGCGGGCGGCGCTGCCACTTGTCCGGCAATCGTCCGCGTCACCGCCGACGGCGCAGCGCAGCCAATCACCGGGACCGCCACCGACGGCTCCGGCAACACCGCCACCAAGACTGTACCCGTCAATCTCGACCGCACGCCGCCGGTCCTCGCGATCACGTCGCCGCCGAACGGCTCGATCGTCGCGACGCCGGTAATCAACCTCGCGGGAACCGCCACGGACGCTACGTCCGGCATCGCGACCTTCACCTGCAACGGCCAGGCCGCCACGCTCAACGGTCCGAACTTCACGTGCAACCTGCCTCTCGCGCCTGGCGCGAACGCGATCACGGTGCAGGCCACCGACGTTGCGGGCAACACGGCAACCGCCGTCACCAATGTCGTCTTCAGCGTGACTACGTTGACACTCACCTCGGCCGCCTCTCCGCTTGCCAACACCCTCGGCTGGAACAATACAAACGTCAGCGTGACGTTTACATGCGCGGGCGGCGCGCTGCCGGTCAACTGCCCGCAGAACCTCGTGGTCTCCACCGAAGGTGCGAATCAGGTCATCGCGCGAACGGCCACGGACGCGTTGAACAGCACGGCCACGACATCGGTCACGCTCAAGATCGACAAAACGCCCCCGGTGCTCACCGTCACCACGCCGCCCGCGGCCTCGGCTGTGACGAACGCGCAACTGACGGTCAGCGGCACAGCCACCGACACGCTCTCCGGCCTTTCCCGCGTGCTCTGCAACGGCGCGCAAGCCGCGCTCAACGGCGGCGCGTTCACCTGCAACCTGACGCTGGCCAACGGGCTCAACAACATCGCAATTCAAGCCTTCGACAACGCCGGCAACATTGCCACCGTGAACCGCGCCGTAACGCTTGGCAACGCTCTCACCATTTCCAGCACGCAAGCGCCGCCCCCGAACGCCGTCGGTTGGAACAACGCGAACGTGACGATTACCTACGCCTGCGCGGGCGGTGTCGCGCCAGTCACGTGTCCGCAGCCCGCGAGCGTCACCACCGAGGGCGCGAGCCAAGTCATCACCCGCACGGCTACCGATGCGGGCGGCGGATCCGCCACCGCGACCAACACGATCAAGCTCGACAAAACCGGCCCCGTGATCACCGCCACCGCGCCGCCAACCAGCGCGACGGCCAACATCACGATCACCGGCACCGTCACCGATCCGCTCTCCGGGCTCGCCGCCTTCACCTGCAACGGCACGCCCGCCGCGGTCACGCAGTCGAATTTCACCTGCGACGTGAAGCTCAACGTGGGCGCGAACGCCATCGTCCTGCAAGCGGCCGACATCGCCGGCAACACCTCGGCCAGTTCTCTTCCGGTTGCTTACACCGCTCCCAAGCTCCTCATCTCGGCCGCTCCCGCGCCCGCACCCAACGCCGCCGGCTGGAACAACACGAACGTCACCGTTTCGTTCACGTGTTCCGGCGGCGTTGGGACCATCACCTGCCCGCAGCCTGTCGCAGTCACCACCGAAGGCGCGAATCAGACCATCCAGCGCACGGCGAACGACACCGGCGGCAATTCCGCCTCGGCGAGCGTCACGCTTCGCATCGACAAGACCGCTCCCGCAATCGCCGTCACGTCGCCGTCGTCCGGTTCTTCCGTTCCCGGCACGCAGGTCACACTCAACGGCACAGCGTCGGACACGCTCTCCGGCATCGCCACGGTCCGCTGCAACGCGGTCACCGCTGCTCTCACGCCCGGCGGATTTTCATGTACGGTCACGCTGAATCCCGGTGCAAACACGATCAACCTGCAAGCCACCGACGTAGCCGGAAACACCACCGCGATCACACACATCATCAATTCCGGCTCGAACGGCCTGAGCATCCTGCTCTCCGCCAACCCGCCCGCCAACGCCGCGGGCTGGAACAGCGCCGACGTGAACGTCACCGCCACCTGCTCCGGCGGCTTCGGCGCGCTGACCTGCCCCGCACCCTTGACTGTCTCCACCGAAGGTGCGAACCAGGTCATCACGCGCACCGTGACCGATAGCGTGAACAACTCGGCCAGCGCCTCCGTCACGCTGAGAATCGACAAGTCCCTTCCGCTGCTGGCGGTCACCTCGCCCGCCAACGGCGCCACCGTCCTGGCCGCACAAGTCACCGTCACCGGCACGATCAACGACCCGCTCTCCGGTCTTGCTTCGGTCCGCTGCAACAACATCACTGCCATACTCACGCCCGGTAATTTCTCGTGCGATGTCCCGCTCGTCGCGGGAGCGAATACGGTGAACGTTCAGGCGCTCGACTTGGCGGGCAACGCGGCCAACGCCTCCATCACCGTCAACTCCGGCACCGGCGGCCTCAGCATCCTGCTTTCGGCCAATCCGCTGCCCAACGCCGCCGGCTGGAACAACGCCGATGTCACGGTCACTTCCATCTGCTCGGGCGGCATCGGCGCCGTCACCTGTCCGCCGCCGCTTGTCGTGTCCGCCGAATCCGCCAGCCAGGTCATCACCCGCACGGCATCCGATAGCGCAGGCAATTCCGTCAGCGCCTCACTAACGCTCAAACTCGACAAAACCGTTCCCGCGCTGGCCATTACGTTACCGCCCGCGAACTCCACCACCATCAACCCGCAGGTCACCGTAACGGGCAATGCGTCGGACGCGCTGTCCGGTCTTGCTTCGGTTACCTGCAACGGCAACGCGGCCACACTCAACGCAGGCGGCTTCACCTGCGGCGTCACGCTTTCGCTTGGACCTAATACGGTCACCGTCCTGGCCCGCGACATCGCCGGCAACACCGCCACCGCGACGCTGCCGCTCACGCTGGCGCCGCCGCTGACCATCAGCTTTACCTCGCCCGCGAACCTGAGCTACCTGAACCTCAGCCCCACCACCGTCAACGGCACGGTAAGCGACTCGGCCGCCACCATGGTCATCAACGGCATCACCACACCAGTCAACAACGGCGCCTTCAGCGCGCAGATTCCGCTGGCCGAAGGCCCGAACATTCTCACCGCGACCGGCACGCTCCCCAGCGGCGCCACGGCTACGGCGAGCCTCGAGGTCACGCTCGACACGACGCCGCCGCGCGTCACCATCACCAATCCGCCGGACAAGTTCGTCACCACCGATGACACGATTGCCATCTCCGGCTCCGTAAACGACATCGTGGCCGGCACGGTGAATGACCAGCAGGCCGTCGTCACCGTAAACGGTTTGGCCGCGCAGGTCGCCAACCGGACATTTCTCGCCTCGGCGGTTGCACTCGCCATCGGCGACAACGTCATCACAGCCGTCGGCCGCGACCGCTCGGGCAACTCCGCGAGCACACAAATCACCATCACCCGCCAGGCGCCCGCGCCGGTCTCGCGAATCCGCGTGATTTCGGGAAATAACCAATCGGGCGTCATCGGCTCGGCGCTCGGTGCGCCGACGGTGGTTGCTCTCACCGACGGTGCCGGCAACCCGGTCGCGAATAAGCCCGTGATCTTCAAAGTCACGCAGAACGATGGCTTGATCAACAGCGGCGCGGCGACCGCGATCGTCAACTCCAACGCGCAGGGGCAGGCGCAGGTCAACTGGGCGCTCGGCTTCCGCGCCGGGGCGGGTGGCAACACAATGGAGGCCTACGCCGTCGGCTTCACCGGCACGGCGCTGTTCACGGCGACGGGCACGCAAGGCCCGGCGGGCAAGATCGTCGTCGACTCGGGCAACGGACAGATCGGCGTGATCGGCCAAGGCCTGCCGAAGCCGTTGCTGGCCGTGGTGGTGGATGCGGGGAACAACCGGCTGCCGGGCGTGTCCGTGACGTTTCGCGTGATGCAAGGCGGCGGCAGTTTCAACGGCCAGCAGACGTATACGGCGACCTCGGACTCGGATGGCCGCGTGGCCGCGTCGCTGACGCTTGGGTTTCAGGAGGGCAACGACAACAATCTCGTGGAGGCGAGTTTTGTCGGCAACCAGGGCTATCCGGCGGCGTTCACCGCTTCCGGCCGCGCGGCGGGCAATCCGGCGCAGACGGTGATCTCCGGTGTGGTGCTCGATAACAGCAATGCGCCGATTCCAGGCGTCACCGTGCGCGCGGTGTTGACGAACCTGCTGAACTCCAACAGCGGTGTGTTGAACTCGGTGGCCGCCGTGCAGACGAATGCGAAGGAGAAGTTC
>VFZQ01000106.1 GCA_016871135.1 Acidobacteriota bacterium
GTAATGCCGAGCAGATTACGCGTGCCGCAGGAGCCGTCGGTGTTGCGAAATCCTTCGAACGTATAGCCTTCGAGAGGGTCTTGCGGCGGCGCGTTACGCGTGGCGAGGGGCAGTTGGTCGAGCGGGGGCGCCTGCGGGAGGCTGAGCATGTCTTCGCGTACCCACCGGCCGGGGCCGATCTCGCCGAGCGCGTACCCGATCACTTCGCCGTAACGGATGATCGGTGCACCTTTTTCAAGCGTGGTCAGTGTGACTTTATGCGACTGCGGAATATTCTCGGCGGCGTGCAGTCCGCTATCGAACGTCGCGCCCGATGGGACACCTTCAGCGTTGACGATGATGGCGACGTTGTCGCGAGAATGTACTTTGACGTAGAGCGGTTTCAAGTCCTACCAGATTACTGCACGCCGATTGCGTAGAGCGCGTCGTTAGTGCGGATGAAGAGCCGGTCATCGGCGACCGCGGGTGTGGCGTAGATAGGCGTGTCGAAGTCGTTGATGGCAACGACGTCCCAATCGCCTTTCGCGCTGAGGACGACGACTTTCCCATGTTCGCTGGCGATGTAAATCCTTCCGGACGCGGCGACCGGCGAGGCGTAGTAGTCTTCGATCGCACCCGTTAGCCGGGCTTGTTTGACGACCGCGCCGGTCTTCGCATCGAGCGACGTCGCGATGCCGCCGTTGCGGAAGAGAAAGACAACGTCGTCATACACGAGCGGCGTCGGCACATCGGGCAGCGACTTCTCGTAGCGCCAGCGCACGTGCGTGTTGGTTACATCGCCCGAGCCGCCGAGCTTAATAGCGAATGCCGCATTGCGCGACGCGCGGCGTGTGCGGAAAAACATCCACTCGCGCTCGTTGAGAAAACCGTCGCGGTCGAGGTCGATGGCGCGCCAGGTGCCGGTGGGCTGCCAGGGCTTGGGTAGTTCCGACTGCGCCAGTTTGCCGTCGCGATTGGTGTCGGCTTTTGCCGCGACTTCGGTGAAAACAGGAAGATCAACCTGTTCGCCGGCGTCGTTGCCAGGCGTCCAGCCGCTGAAGTAGAGCGTGTCGCCGTCGATGACGGGAGCGGACTTCGGCTGGCACGTCAGGCCGCGAACCAGCCACTGCGTTGCGCCGTCTTCGATTGAGTACGCGGTGAGTTGATACGATCCTGGGGCGATTACTTGCGCTGGTCCCGAGGTCGGATAATAGACGATCGGCGTGGAGTATCCGTTGATGACCTCACGCGGTTTTTTCCAGGCGATTTTTCCGCTAGCGGCGTCGACGGCGATGATGAACGCGTCGGTGTCTCCATCGGACACAAGCACAACTTTTCCGCCGGCAACGACCGGCGACGCAACGATGCCGTGCTGGCTGTTGAACGGGCCGAGTTGCAATCGCCATTTTTCGTCGCCGTCGACGCCGTACGCCGCGAGACCGAAGTCGGCGAAAAAGACGTACACGTTCTTACCATCGGTAACGGGCGTGGGCGCGGCTCTGTGGTTGAGCGGATTTTGGTGTTCGCGTTTCGGGGCGCGAATGGCGCGGCGCCAGAGGATCTTGCCCGTTGCGCGGTCGAGCGCGATCGTCAACAGATCGTCGCCTTCGGAGGCGGTTAGGAAGATGCGGTTGCCCGCGAGCACGGGCGAGGACTTGCCTTCCGGGAGGGCGGTCTTCCAAACGACGTTTTTGCGGGGGCCGAACTCAGTGGGCAGGTTGGCGCACGTGGTGCAAAGACCGGAGCCGTTGGGGCCTCTTAGCTGGGGCCAATCGGCTGCTGTCAGAACAACGCTCGTGATGAGCAGCGCTCGCATCTATCGTCCCGGTACTTTGACGCGAATCGACCAGACGGTGCCACCCGCGGTGATGTAGAGAGTGCGCATGTCCGCGCCGCCGAATGCGACGTTGGTCACTTCGTCGAGCGGGA
This sequence comes from Acidobacteriota bacterium, assembly GCA_016871135.1. Classification (GTDB taxonomy): domain Bacteria; phylum Acidobacteriota; class Terriglobia; order Bryobacterales; family Bryobacteraceae. Next base: position 1,909 of record VFZQ01000106.1, read on the forward strand.
CTGGGATGAACTGAAGCAGTTTTCCTTTCGGCGACAGCACGTAGACGCCGCCTTTCTTCGTGTCCGTTTCGTAGGGCGCGTGCGGTTTGTTCAGACCGCCGGCCACGAAGAGGCGGCCCTTGGTGTCCATTTCAAGGCCGTCGGGGCCGCGGCTGTCGCCCCAATCGTGAATGAGTTTACGCGAGTTTTCTTTGAGGGAGCCGTCTGCGTTTAGCGTGAAGCGCCAGAGCTTGCGGGCGGCGCCAGTGTTGTTGTTATTGTTGTCGGCGACGTAGAGGTACTTGTCGCCCGGTGTGACGAGAAGTCCGTTGGGGCGATCAACCTGCGCGCGGCTGAGCACGCGCGTGACTTTGCCGGGGCCGTCGATGCGGTAGACGCCTTCCACATCCATCTCCATGTTCTGGCGATTGCCGTAGCGCGGGTCGCTGAAATAGATGCGGCCTTTGCTGTCTATGGTGATGTCGTTGGGCGAATTGAATTTCTTGCCTTCGTAGTTGTCGGCGAGGACGGTGATCGTGCCGTCTTTCTCTGTGCGCGTAATGCGCCGGCTGGCGGACTCGCAAACGACGAGGCGGCCTTCCTTGTCGAAGAAGAGGCCGTTGGCGCCGGCGTTTTCACGGAAGATGTGCGTCTTCCCGGAAGCGTCTAGGCGGAAGATGCGGCCCCGGCCGGTGAAGTAGAGCGAGTCGACGCGGTCCCAGACGGGGCCTTCGCTGCCGCCGGCTTCGCTGGCTTTTTGGAGTTGGGCGCCGGGCTCGGTGATGAGGGCGGCTAGGAGTAGGAGGTTGATCGGCACGGTGGGAAGGTTGACAAAATTAGGAGCGGTTTGTCGGGAGCGGTGAGCGGCGCGATCGAGTCGTGTTCTGAGACGATCCGGATTTCGGAGTAGTGGCATTGTTTCGCCGCGCGCTGCAAGATGGGGCGGCGACTGGTTCGTCAAGCGCGGGCGCGAACGTTTCCAGGAGTTCGGTGATCATGGCGCTGTTCATAGGTTACTTGAAATTGTCGAGGACGTAGATGTCGGAGGTGTCGATGTCGGCTTGGGCGTAAAGGAGCCATTTGCCGTCTGGGGTGATGGAGAACCCGGCTGTGTTGCCCAGCCAGCGGGAAGGTAGTTCCCGCAATTTTCGCTGGTGGCCGGTTGCGAGGGAGTGAACCCAGACGTGTCCGTTGAGTGCGTAGTAGATGCTGTTGCCGGCGATGTTCCACGTCGACGAGCCCGTATAATCGGTGATCTTCTCCTCGGCGCCTCCCGCCAAGGGCATTCTGTACAATCCCCGGTCGTTCTTCCCGAATATTAGGTGCTTACCATCCGGCGACTCCGCCATCGATTGGCCGCCATTGCGTGTGACTTGTACCTCGGGCGAGGAACCGTCGAACGGGGTCTTGAAAATCTCGGGCCTGCCCGTGCGCGTGGAGGAAAAGTAGACGAACTTGCCGTCGTTGGAGAAGCGCGCGGAAGCGTCCGACATTGGGTGGGAGGTCAGCCGGCGCGGTGCGCCGCCAGACGCCGAAACGGCGTAAACGTCGACGTTGTTTTCGGGCCGCGCGGCAAACACAATCCATTTGCCGTCCGGTGACCACCGCGGCCGGAGAGGTTCTTTCAGGTTTGTGTGCAATTGCACGGCGCCGGAACCATCCGTATTCACGATCCAGATCTCGCTGTCGCCGGTTTGCTGGGACCCGACCACAATGCGCGCTCCGTCGGGAGAGTACTCCGCCTGAAACTCTTGCTGACTGGAACCGTAGACGCGCTCTGGAGTACCGATACTATCGAGAGGCAGCCGCCAAAGGTTGGTATCGTATTGCCGCCGCGCGAAGGCGACCCTACGAGCGCGGAGAGCTGCCGTCGGTTCGACCGCGTTTGTGCCAGCGGCTTCGACGACGGTTGCGGCGTCCGGCCGGGAAATCGGTATGCGCATCAAGTGGCGTTCGTTGCCGACGCGATCCGTTTGCAAGACGTGGCCGCTATCAGGAGACCAGCAGAGCGACGTTCCGCCATATTGGGTTCGCAGCAGCGATTCGACGCCGATTGAATCGCCGTTCCACGATGCCATGCGAAGTTCAAAAGTTCCACCGTTATTCATACGCCGGCGAAACGCGAGCCTGCGGCCGTCGGGCGAGATCTGCGGAACTTGGTCGCCCCAAGTTTCTTTGGGCGGCGTGGTGATCCGCTTGGGCGCTCCGCCGGTCGCTGGAACGACGGCGATGCTGGGTGGATCGTAGGAACCATCGATGATGAGAAGATTCTTGCCGTCCGGCGTCCAATCGGACGCGGGAATCAGCGTCTTTGGGCTGTTGACGATATCGGCAATGCGGCGCGGCGTGCCGCCGAGCGCGGAGACAACGTAGTAACCGGCCGGTTCATCGCGGCGGGCGAAGGCAATCGATTGGCCGTCTGGGGAGAATCGCGGGTAAGAGTCGCTGGCGGCGGTGAGGCGTAGCGCGTCGCCCGCACTGCCGACGAGTTTGACGAAAATGCCGCGTCCCTTGCCGTCGTTGCCAGTCCAAATGAACGCGACCTGGTTGCCATCGGGCGAAAGCGAGGGCTGCTCTTCGATGCCGTCGTAGCTGGTGACGGTGATCAGTCTTTGCGGGGCCGCGGTTTCGCGCGGGATAAACTTCCAGGCGGCGATGGCAAGTAACGCTACGGCGGCGACGGCCCAGGGCCAGCGTAGCGTTTTCTTGACGATTACCGGCGCGGCGTTCTCGACCTCTTCGAGCGCGATCCGCACATCGCCGATGTGTTGCGTCCGCCGCTTCGGGTCCTTGCGCAAACACCGGGCGATCGTCTTTTCGAGATCGGCGGGCACGTTTTGCAACGGCGCCGGCTCTTCGCGAAGAATGGCTGACATCGTGGCCAGTTTCGAATCGCCCAGAAACGCTTTTCGGCCCGACGCCATTTCGTAGAGCACACAGCCGAAACTGAAGATGTCCGAGCGCGTGTCGACGGATTTGCCTTCGGCCTGCTCGGGGCTCATGTAGCTGACCGTGCCGACGATCGTGCCTTCCATCGTTTGCGTTTCGCCGCCGGATGAACCGGAGTCGACGCGCTTGGCGAGGCCAAAGTCGAGGACCTTCACCGTGCCGTCGGCGGTGACCATGATATTGCCGGGCTTCAAGTCGCGATGAACGATACCGGCCTTGTGCGCGGCGTTGAGCGCGGATGCGATCGGCACGGCGAGTTTTTGCAGTTCGCCGAGCGCGAGGCCGTTGCGCGGGATGGCGCGGTCGAGCGTCTTGCCATCGACGAATTCCATGACGAGGTAGGTTTCGCCTTCGTGATGGAGGAGGTCGTAGATGGTGACGATGTTGGGGTGGTTCAGCGCCGACGCCGCGCGGGCCTCCTGATACATGCGGGCGCCCGTCGACTTCAAGGCGACGACGCGGTCGAGTTCAATATCGTGCGCTTTCCAGACCACACCCATGCCGCCTTCGCCGACCTTTTCAAGGACGCGGTAGTGGGAGATGGTCTGACCGGTCATTCGATTGGCAGGAGGGCGTGGGCTACTGGGAAGAGTTTGTCCGGCGCGGCGAGCGGTGCGATCGACTCGTGCTCCTCAACGACGAGCCGGGTGCGGTATTGTCCGTCTTCCGGGTCGCGGTGAACGACCATGCGGCGGCGTTTGGTATCGAGGACCCAGTAGTCTTGAATTTCAGCGCGGGCGTAGAGGGCGGCTTTCTGGCCGAGGTCCTGTTTCACGGTCGAGTTGGATACCTCGATAAGAAGCCGGATTTCGGTTGGACGCGGATGGCGAGTTCTAACATCACGGACGGGTCGGGTGAGGACGAAAACATCCGGCTCGGGCCGGCTTATCGCGGCGTCCGGAATCGAAGGCTCGGCGATGGAGTCGTGATTCACGAAGGTGTAGCCGAAGACTTCAGACAACCAGGCGACGATTTCATGGACCGCGATGGCGTGAGGCGGATTCTTGCCCATCTTTTCGAATAGCTCGCCGTCAATCAGTTCATATTCTCTGTCTTCGAGTATCCCCAGCTCTTCGATACGCTCCAGTTCCGCGCGGGTCCATGTCGCGCGCCGGGGTGTTTCAATTTCCGGGATGTCGTCAACGAAAATCTGCATAACGCACCGCTCCTATTCTAGCGTCGATACGGAAACGGCACAGGTCCAAGCCCGCGCCCATCAAGCGCGGACAAACTTCCTTCCATCGAACATCGCCTTATTCGCCATATGTGGGCCTGCGACCGCGGCCGCTGCGATATCGACTGTTGCGTTTGGTTGCTGGCGCGACTTCATGCAGTCGAGAAAATTCTGAATGTGGGCTTCGACCGGCACCGGTGATGCCTTCTCCATCTTCGGCGCGGCGCCTTTCTTCCACGGCTCGGCGTAGACGGTGTAGCCGGCGTCGTCGAGGATCATCGTTCCCTTGTCGCCTTGGAGGAAAATCGACCAGCCGTTCTGATAGGCGTTGCAGTAGTCGAGCGTCCATGTCGCGAGCATCTTCGGATACTCGAACACCGCGCTGAAAACGTCGGGGTGTTCCGAGCCGCGCATCTTCGCAACGTAGCCGGACGCCTGCGCCGCCGTAGGCGCCGCGTTCTTGGTGAACCACTGCACCACGTCCATGAGATGCGTTCCTTGGTCGGTCATGTTGCCGCCCGCGTAGTCGAAGAAGTAGCGCCAGCGGCGGAAGCGCATCGGCTCTAACTCGCGCTGTTTTGCCGTGCCGAGGAAGCGGGGCCAGTCGAGTTTGCCGGGCAGAGTCGAGTTGTCGAGATCGGCCGAGATATTCCAATTCCACTGGGCCTTAACGATCGAGACGAAGCCGAGCATGCCGTCGTCGACGAGCCGTTTGGCCTCGATTAGCGCGGGCGCCGAGCGGCGCTGCATGCCGACTTGTACAATCTGCTTCGAGTCGCGCACGGCCTTGATCATGCGCTCGGACTGTTCGAGCGAGTGCGAAAGCGGCTTCTCGAGGTAGACGTCTTTCTTGGCGTCGAGCGCCGCGAACAGCATCGGCGCGTGATGATGATCGGGCGAGGCGATCACGATGCAATCGGCTTTGCAGCCTTGCAGCATCTCGTGATAGTCGACCCACTTCTTTGCCTCCGGTTCGATCTCGGCGCCCTTCTGCAGATTGGGTTCGTAAATGTCGCATATATCGGTGCAAACGCAGCCGAGCTGCTTGAACTTCGTCATTAAGTAGCGGCCGCGTCCGCCGGTGGCAATGACCGCGTACGTAATCTTCGAGTTCTGTCCGAAAGCGGTCTGGGGGACGAACAATGGGGCGGCGAGCGCTCCGATGAGATCGCGCCGTTGCGAGTTCATGGCTGAAGCTCCTTAGTCTTTGCGGGCTGTGAGAATGCGCGAGGGATAGAATCCCTGGCGGAGCTGGATGTCCTCAACGATCCGGAAGTTCGCGCGTTTCACAAGCTCGGGGAACTTCGTGGCCACTTGCCGGCCCCAGAACGCGGGCACCAGCGATCCAGCCACATGATACGCCTTATTGAAGAGCCTTGTGTGCTGGCCGATCAGAACCATCGTGAACGTTGCCCGCGGCTTCATCACGCGATGAATCTCTTCCAGCGTACTTTCGATGTCGGCGCCGCCTAGGAGTTCGAAGAGATAACAGCAAAAAACGGCGTCGAAGGCATCGCAACGAAAAGGGAGCACGCGGGCGTCGACGGCCTGGCAGTCGAGGTTGGCCGCGGGAAACTTGCGGCGGGCCACTCGTTGCGTTCTGGCGGCCATGTTCGGCGACAGGTCGACGCCGCAGGTGTAGCCGATGGAGTTGGCCTTGATGATGCGCCGGAACATCTCGCCGGATCCGGTGGCGATCTCAAGGACCGACATCCCGTTTCGTAGTCCGCTCATTTCGAGGGCCTGTTTATGGGCCTTGGAATGAAAGAGGAACGTCGACGCGGGGTACACGGCGGCGAGGTGATCGTAGACACGCTGGGTGCGCGCGGCGATCGTCTGGGGTAGTTTATCGGTGCGTAGTGCGACGGCTGTCTGCATAAGCAGGTCGTTGCGAAATTGTACCTCAAAGCCGGGTGGTCAGGTCGGGGAACTCGATATGAGTGCGGGTTCCTTCATCTGGCCGGGAGTCGATATCCATGCGATAGTCGTCCCCAAAAAGGACCTTGAGGCGCTCGTTTACGTTGGAAACTCCGATGCCGGATTCGAACATCGTGTCGAGTTTTTCGGGCGGCACGCCGACGCCGTCGTCCTCGACTTCGATATGCACGCGGTCTCCGGTCAGCCGGGTTCGCAATGTAATGACGCCGCCTTCCACCTTCGAACTCAGCCCATGTTTGATCGAATTCTCGATGATGGGCTGCAGGAGCATCGACGGAATCAGGCGATCGAGGGTGGCGGGTTCGGCTTCGTTGACGAAGCGGAGTTTCTCGCCGAAGCGGGTCATTTCGATGCTGAGGTAGTCGTTGATGAAGTTGAGTTCATCTCGCAATGGACTCATGTTCTCGTCCTTGCGCAGCAGGCGGCGAAGGATGCTCGACAGCTTGAGCACAACGGCGCGCGCCTGGTCGGGGTTGGTGCGGATGAGCGAGTTGACGGTGTTCAACGTGTTGAACAGGAAGTGCGGGTTGATCTGGCTTGTGAGCGCTTTCAGACGCGCTTCGGTGAGCGAGCGCTGTTGGACTTCGATGAGTTTTTCCTGGCGGATCGAGTTCCAGATCTTAAGCGGGATGGCGAACGCGAAGAGGGTCGAGAGGTAGATCATGAAAAAGCCGAGCCAGTCGGGTTCATGCCAGGTTGCGTAGATCGTGAGCAGGAATCGTTCGGCCGCGATTTGATCAAGCGCCCAGCGAAGGAACTCGGCGAACAGGACAGCGCCGAACAACAGCAGGTGAAAGATAGTGACCCGGATGTCGTACTTTGCTCGAAACAGCCGGTAGACGTTGAGGTCGAAGTAGGGCGAAAAATTCCAGATGTCGCCCGTGGAGGGAGCGATGTCGCGCAGGAGTCCGCCGAGAACGCCGACCCCAGCGTAGAGCATCATGGCCAGCCATTCGCCGTTGGCGCAAGCCGCCAGCGAGATCATCACTCCGCCCGTTAAGCCGGTGAAGTAGCCGCCCAGCAAGCCGGCCAGCAGCGCGCCTTCCAGCCCCAGGTCGAACGCGAAATTGTTGGCCAACACGCGCAGGCCGATGCCTACGCCGAAGATGATGCCGAAGTTGAGCGCCATTCGAAAGCGCTGTTTATACGTTCGTTCCTCACGCAGCAACATGCGCAAAAACGCGCCGGAGCGGCCGAGAATGCTGGCCACCGAGGCCGCCACGGCGAGTTTCAAAAGCAGTATGACGAGGTGTTGCTCGAGCATCGAACTATAATGGAACTATCGTCGCACTTTAAATGGCATTTCGATTGGTAAAAAAAGCGGAGGCGGAGTTTCCCACGCGCTTCGGCACGTTTCGGATCTACGGCTTCGTGGGCGAGTGGGACGACCGCAGCGAAGAGGCCGTCGTGCTGCGAATGGGATCGCTCGAAGGCGAGCCGCCGCTTGTGCGCATTCACTCGCAGTGTTTAACCGGCGATGTATTCCACTCTCTGCGGTGCGATTGCCGCGCGCAGCTGGAACTGGCGCTGGAGCGCATCGGTGAAGATGGCCGGGGCCTGCTGATTTATGAGCACCAGGAAGGCCGCGGCATCGGCATTATGAACAAACTCCGCGCCTACGAGTTGCAGGATAGCGGCGCCGATACCATCGAGGCCAATCTCGCGCTTGGCTTCGAAGCCGACTTGCGCAGCTACGAACTGCCCGTTGCGATTATGCAGTACTTCAACCTGCAATCGGTCCGGTTTCTGTCGAATAACCCCGACAAGATCGCGGCTTTGGAGCGCGCCGGCGTGCGTGTGGCCGAGCGTGTGCCCGCGCTGGTTGAACCGCAGGCGCATGCGGAGGAGTATATGCGAACCAAGAAAGAAAAAATGGGGCACCTGCTCGACGTCTTCTAACCTCTGATAGAGTGGCAGGATGGTCTTTAAGGTATTGGCCGCGGCTCTCGCGGCGGGGGCGCTATTCGCGCAGAGCGGCACGATTCAGGGTGTGGTCAAGGACTCCTCCGATGCGGTGGTCGCGGGCGCGGGTGTGTCGGTTGTTAATATCGACACCGGACTGCGCCGTGATTTGACGACGAATGAGCAGGGATTCTACACCGCGCCGACGCTTCCGGTCGGCCGGTATAAGATCAGCGCGTCGAAGGCGGGCTTTGCTACCGCCGAAGTGCCCGAGGTCAAGCTCGACGTTACGCAGACGGTTCGTCTGGACTTTTCGTTGAAGGCCGGCACTGTGACCGAGAGTATTCAGGTGACCGCGACGGCGGCGTCGATCGACTCCGAAACGACGACGGTTGGCCAGGTCATCGACAACAAGCGCATTGTCGAACTGCCTTTGAACGGCCGCAACTATCTAGACCTGGCAAAGCTGACCGCCGGCACTAATCCCGGCCGCGGCGGACGAACGCAGGGCGAAGGCGGGTTCTCTGCTTCCGGGCAGCACATCTATCAGGTCAACGTGACGATTGACGGCGTCGATAACTCGTCGGTGGCTTCCGGCGGTCCCTTGGGATTCGAAGCGCAAGCGGTGAAACCCAGCGTCGACGCGGTGAGCGAGTATCGCGTGGTGACGAACAATCTTTCCGCCGAGTACGGTACGCGGATGGGCGGGCAGGTTTTCGTCAACATCAAGAGCGGTACAAACGAGATCCACGGAACGGCTTTCGAGTTCTTGCGGAACAGCAAGCTCGACGGCACGAACTTCTTCGCCAATCGCGCGGGCCGTACCAAGCCAACCTACAAGCAAAGCCAGTTCGGCGGAACGTTCGGCGGCCCGGTGAAGAAGGACAAGACGTTCTACTTCGCGAGCTTCGAAGGTACGCGCACGCGGCTCGGCCGGAGCTTTACTTCGA
>VFZQ01000107.1 GCA_016871135.1 Acidobacteriota bacterium
ACGGCAAGTCTTCGTTCACCGTTGCAAAGGACGAAGGCCCCCGCGCCGACACATCCGCCGAAGGCCTCGCGAAGTTGAAACCCGTCTTCCATGCCAAGGGCACCGTGACCGCCGGCAACTCTTCGCAGACCAGTGACGGCGCCGCGGCCGCGCTCGTGATGAGTGACGCCCGCGCCCGTGAACTCGGCTTGAAACCGAAAGCGCGTTTTGTGTCGTTCGCCGTCGGTGGCGTGCCGCCGGAGATCATGGGCATCGGCCCCGTCGTCGCGATCCCGAAAGCGTTGAAGCTCGCCGGACTGACGATGGACCAGATCGGCGTCGTCGAACTGAATGAAGCGTTCGCGGTGCAGGCTCTGGCCGTCATTCGCGAAGCCGGACTCGACATGTCGCGCGTCAACGTCAACGGCGGCGCGCTGGCGCTTGGGCATCCGCTCGGCTGCACCGGGGCGAAGCTCACGGCCACGATTCTGCGCGAGATGGAACGCGGCGATCACCGCTATGGAATGGTGACGATGTGCATTGGCGGGGGCCAAGGCGCCGCCGGAATTTTTGAGAGGATTTCGTAATGGCCACAGGTGGATCGTTTCTCATTGAGTCGTACGAGCCCGCGTCGATCGTGACGCCCGAGGACTCGACGGCCGAGCATCGCGCGATCGCGAAGACAACCGAGGAGTTCTGGAACAAGGAAGTCGGGCCGAACCTCGAACGCATCCTGCATCACGAACCCGGCGTCGCTGTTTCGATCCTGCGCAAATCGGCGGAACTCGGCCTTGTCGCGGTGAGCGTCCCCGAAGAATACGGTGGCATGGAGATGGATCTCATCTCGATGATCACCGTCGCCGAAGCGTTGTCGAAGGACGGCTCGTATGCGGGCTGGCACGGCGGCCACGCCGGCATCGGCATGATGCCGCTTCTGCTCTTCGGCACGCCGGAGCAAAAGCAAAAGTATTTGCCGCGCCTCGCCACGGCCGAACTCGTCGGCGCATACTGCCTCAGCGAACCGCAATGCGGTAGCGACGCTCTCGCCGCCAAGACGCGCGCCGATCTTAGCGCCGACGGCACGCACTACGTGCTCAGCGGCCAGAAAATGTGGATCACCAACGGCGGCGCGGCAGACCTGTTCACCGTCTTCGCGAAAGTCGGCGGCGAAAAGTTTACCGCCTTCCTCGTCGAGCGCGCGTTCCCCGGCGTCTCCAGCGGCGCCGAGGAAAAGAAGATGGGCATCAAAGGCTCGTCGACAACCGCCGTCTATCTCGACAACGTAAAAGTACCTGCCGAAAATGTTCTGGGCGAAATCGGCCGCGGGCACATCATCGCGTTCAACATTCTCAACCTCGGCCGATTGAAGTTAGGCCCCTTCGCAGTCGGTGGCATGAAACACGTCCTGCAGGTCTCGGCGAAATATGCCAAGCAGCGCGTGGCGTTCGGCAAGCCCATCGCCGAGTTCGGCATGATCCAGCAGAAGCTCGCCGACATGGCGATTCGCATCTTCGTCACCGAGTCGATGAACTACCGCGTCACGGGCCTCATTCAGAGCAAACTCGAAGGCTGGAGTTGGAAACAAGCCGATGCGGCGAGCGTGCTGCTCAAAGCCGTCGAAGAGTTCGCCGCCGAGTGTTCCTACATTAAAGTCTTCGCCTCCGAAGCGCTCGATCTCGTCGCCGATGAAGGCGTGCAAGTCCACGGCGGCTACGGTTATCACCAGGACTACGCCGTCGAGCGCGCCTATCGCGACTCCCGCATCAATCGCATCTTCGAGGGCACCAGCGAAATCAACCGCATGCTCGCGACGGGGATGTTGCTCAAGCGCGCGCAACGTGGCCAGTTGGGCCTCGTCGGCGCCGTGAAAAAGTTGCAGAGCGAACTGCTCGAAGGCCCCAAGCTAACTGCCCGCGCCGGCGATGAAAACGCCGAACTCGTCGACAACGCCAAGAAGGCCACGCTGCTTGCACTCGGCGTGGCGTTCCAGCGCTATATGGCCGAACTCGATCAGCAGCAGGAGATCCTCGCCGCACTCTGCGACATGGCCATGACGGCGTTCGCGATGGAGTCGGCCTACCTGCGCGCCAAGAAGATGGGCGAACCCGAAACGGCGAAGGCCATTACCGATGTCTGGCTGCGCGAAGGCACGGAGGTCGTTGCATCTTCCGGCCGGCAGGTGCTCGCCGCGTCGGCTGACGGCGACACGTTGCGCACGCAACTCGCCGCGCTGCGCCGGCTGACCAAGTATGAACCCGTCGACGCCTTTGCGCGCAAACGCCAGATCGCCGCGCGCCAGTTGGCCGCGGAGCGATACACGGTTGCCTAAGCAGCGAGTCGTGCTGTTGGTGGGGCTGCCCGCGAGCGGAAAGTCGACATGGCTATCTGACCGCGCGGGCGTGTTGTCATCGGATGCCATGCGCGCGCTCGTGCGAGACGACGAAGCGGATCAAACGATTCACGGCCTCGTGTTCAAGCTGATGCGCGACTTCTTGCGTTACCGGCTGCAACTCGGCGCCGAAGTCACCTACATTGATGCGACGAATCTCACGCGTAAACACCGCCGCCCGTTCGTGAAAATGGCGTTATACGCCGAAGCGCAGGTCGAAGCCGTCTACTTCGACACGCCTCTCGACGAATGCCTGCGCCGTAACGCGGCCCGTTCGCGCGTTGTTCCGCCAGAAGCGATCACGATGCTCGCCGTGAGGTTGCAACCACCAACACGCGAAGAGGGCTTCCAAGTGATTCAGACGGTCGAACCCTAAATCCAGATCTTCTCCACCGCTTGATCCGGATACTTCAACTCCTGCGCAAACGTCAGCGGTTCCAGGCTTGCCAGTGAATATACCGGCAGCGGCGCGAAATCGGGACACCCCGGCGCCATCTGCGAGACGATAATCGCCAGGCCCACCACCTCGGCGCCCGCCGCCTCCACCATGTTCTTGATCTCGGTCAGCTTCGCGCCCGTCCGCAAAATATCGTCGACCAGCAGCACCTTTTCACCCGGCTCGACATTCAGAAACTGCCGCAGCCGCATCGGTTCGGAGTCGTTCATCCGCTCCGCCCAATACACCTGCTTGGCGCGCAGCGCTTCACACACGCCAAAGGCGACAGGCAGCCCGCCGGTCGCCGGCGCGACGACGGAAAGCCTCGGAATCATCGCGCGCAACTCGGGATTCGCGCGCACCTTCCGGCTCAGCGCCACGCTCAACGTCTTGGCATGTTGAAACGAACGGAACGCCAGCGGGATCTGCAAATACTGGTTGGAATAGAGTCCGTTCGGATAGACAAAATTCCCTTCGCGCAGCGCGCCCGTTTCGCGCAGCAGTGCGAGCACTTCCTCTTGAGTCGGGATAATCTCCATGCTTCAGTGAGCTCCTTTGCCGGTGACGACCTGCGGTATCGTTCGCAGAATAATCTTCCAATCCAGTGCCAGCGACCAGTTGTCGATGTAGCGCATGTCCAACTCCATCCAGCGCTCGAAATCGACCGAGTCGCGCCCCTCAACCACCCAAAGGCACGTCAGCCCTGGGCGCATCCGAAGCCGCCGCCGCTGCCATCTCTCATATTGTTCCACCTCTTCGGGAACCGCGGGCCGCGGGCCGACCAGCGACATGTCGCCGCGAATCACATTCCAAAGTTGCGGTAACTCATCGATCGAAAACTTGCGCAGCCACTTGCCGAGCGGTGTCAGCCGCGGATCGTTCTTGATCTTGAAAACAAGGCTGCGCTCGTTGCGATCCGCCAGACTGGCCTTCATCGCCTCGGCGTCCTGCACCATGGATCGAAACTTCAATAGCGTGAACAGGCGGCCGTTCAAGCCGCAGCGCTGCTGTCGAAACAGCACGGGTCCCCGCGACGTTAATTTGATCGCGATCGCGACAATCGCCAGAAAAGGCGCCAGCGCAACCGCCGCCACGCCCGCGCAAATCAGGTCGATCAAGCGCTTGGCGAGCAGCCGGAATTCGTCGTGCGGCGCGCCGGAGAACGTCAACATCGGCGCCTCGCCTAGCCGCTCCAAGTACATCTCGCTGTGAACGTGCGGAAAGAAGTCGACCGCCACGCGCGTTCGCACGCCCTCTTCGTCGCAAATCAAAAACGTCTCTTCCAGGGCCACCAATTCTCCCGACGGAACCGCGAACAAAATTTCGTCGATCACGTGCCGGCGCAGCAACTCCGGCAACTCCGACAGCGCTCGCACCGGATAGTCGTTGCGCAGTTGGATTGCCGCTACCCGAGGCGCCGGATCGATAAATCCGGAGAGCCGCAGTCCATAAGCCGCCGCGTCTTCGATGAGAAGCCCAACGCGCCGGGCCGCGTCGCCCGTTCCGACGATCCAGAGAAAATGCTCCGCGCCGAACTTCCGCCGGTACCATCCCAGCACGGGCTCCGCGTTCCATCGAAACAGTGCCAGCCCAACCAGCGCATACGCCGCGAACGCGCCCAGAAACAAACGGCTGATGTCCAGTCGCAGTGCGAACTGCGCCAGCACAATCACCGCCGCGGCCGCGATCGTCTGACGCGCCGTTCGACGCAGCCGGTCCCGCCGCGCTCCGCGTTCGAGTTCATCGTAGTCGCCGAACCACAACGCCACTCCCCAAAACGCCAGCACCGCGATTAACAGCAGCAATAGTTTTACGCCGGTAACAAAGAAAAACTCGCGTTCTAGTTGAAGGACCGCCCTCGTTCGATACGCCGCTTCAAACGCCAGCCACACCACGCCCGCGTCGGCGAGCGCGTGAAACAGCCTCATCTTTCTTTGGTGGCGCGAATACACTCTCGCTCAGGTTAGCAAGGCTTGCATTCCAATCGTTCCTAGTGGATACTAGGTTAGTGAGCACTAGATTATGAGGGCGCCCAAACTCAGTAAGGCCGAACGCAGAAAGGCCATCGTCGAAGCCGCCGCGCAACTGTTCTCCGAACGCGGTTTTCGCGGCGTCACAACGAAGGATCTCGCCCGCGCCGTCGGCGTTACCGAGCCCGTCCTCTACGAGCACTTCCAAACCAAGCGCGATCTCTACGCCGCCATCATCGACGGCACCTCGCGCGAGAACTTTGAACAAGCCCGCGAGACCCTGCGCCAATCCGCCCTCGCCGACGAGCCCCGCGCCTTTTTCACTACGCTCGCCACGCTCATGGTCGAGAGCTTTTCCCGTAATCCTTCCTACCTTCGTTTAGTGCTCTTCAGTGCGCTCGAAAAGCACGAACTCGCCCAACTCTGCTTTGAACGCCACGCGCAAGCCATCTACGCCATCGTCATCGAGTATGTAAAGAAGCGCATGGCCTCCCGTCGCGTCGATCCCGTCATCGCCGCCCGGCTCTTCATCGGAGCCGTCCACCACTACTGCATCTTCGACCTCCATTTCGGCTTCCGCATCGTTCGCGCCAGCAAGAAACGCGCGATTGCCAGCATGGTCGACATTTTTCTCCACGGAATTCAAGCACAATGAATCGTCTCATCGTTCTCACCGCACTGCTGCTCACGGCTTGCGCCAAGCAGGAAAACAAAACCGCGTCAGTGAACGCCGCCGCCAAGCCGGCGCCCGATCCGATCACCGTCAAGACCGCGCGGGCGGCCGCGCGCACGATCGAAAAGTCGATCGCCGTTACCGGCTCGCTGCTGCCCGACGAGACTGTCACCGTGTCGACCGAAGTGCCCGGCCGGATCGCAACGATCCGCGCCGACTTCGGCCAGGCCGTGCGCAAAGGAGACGTGCTCATCGAACTCGATCGCACCGAATACGATCTGCAGGTCGAACGCGCCCGTGGCGCGTTGAATCAAGCCCTCGCGCGGCTGAGTCTCCCCGCATACAACGGCCGCATCGCGCCTCCCGAATCCACGCCGGCTGTGCGCCAGGCCACCGCGCAGCTCGAAGACGCGCAGTCGAAGTTCGATAGCGCCGCCAAGCTCGTCAAATCCGGCGACATCTCCAAAGACCGCTTCACCGAAATCGAAAAGGCGTTTCGCGCTCGACAGGCAACGCTCGACGCCGCTCGCGATGAACTGCGCACTCTCTGGATGAGCGTCACCTCGATCGAGGCCGATCTGAAGCTCGCCGAAAAGCGCCGCGGCGATACCATTGTGCGCGCGCCTTTCGATGGCGTCATCGGCGAAAAACTCATCTCCGCCGGCCAGTACGTCAAGGACAACGTCGGCATCGTGCGGCTGGTGAAAGTCCACCCGATGCGCCTGCGCGTCGAAGTCCCTGAATCCGCCGCGAACACCGTTCGCTCTGGCACGCGGCTTTCCTTCACTACCGACGCCGCGATGGGCGCGCAGTTTGAGGCCGTCGTCCGGGAACTGAATCCCTCCCTCGACGCACGCAATCGTACGCTCTCGGTCGAAGCGCGCCTCTCGAAAGGCGACGCACGCCTCAAGCCCGGCATGTTCGTGCAGGTCAAACTTGTCACCGAAGCGGCCTCGAAGGTCGTTGCCGTGCCGCGCCAGGCCATCTACAGCGTCGCCGGACTCACACGTGTCTTCAAGATCTCCAACGGCGCCGCTCAGGCGGTGACCTTCGTTCCCGGGCTCGAACAGGATGGTTGGGTCGAAGTCCCCGGCGGCGTTCTCAACGACGGCGATGACATCGCAACCAGCGAACTCGCCGCGCTCACCAACGGTACGAAAGTGAGGCAGTAGTCGATGCAGAGACTCGCTGAAATCTGCATTAAACGGCCTGTCTTCGCGACGATGCTCATTCTGATGCTCGTCGTGTTGGGCTTCGACGCGTATCGCAAACTTGGAGTCGACCTCTTCCCGAAAGTCGAATTTCCAATCGTCACCATCACCACTCCCTTGCGCGGCGCTTCGCCCGAAGAGGTCGAGACGCAAGTTTCCAAGCGCATCGAAGAAGCCGTAAATACGGTCAGCGGTATCGATGAGCTTCTCTCTGCCTCGGCCGAAGGTCTCTCCCGTGTCACGGTTCAGTTCAACCTCGAGAAGGATGCCGAAATCGCCGCGCAGGAAGTCCGAGACAAGGTCTCGACGATCCTCGGCCAACTCCCCAACGATGCCGATCCGCCCGTCATTGAAAAACTCGCCACCGATGCCTCGCCGATCATCAATGTCGTCGTCAGCGCCAATCGTGATCTGCGCGAAATCACCAAGCTCGTCGACGACATCATTAAGAAGGATCTGGAAACGCTCAATGGCGTCGGCCAAGTCCGCTTCATCGGTGAGCGCGAACGCCAGATTCAAATCTGGCTTGATGGCCAAAAGCTCTACGCCTACGGTCTCAACGTCGATCAAGTCCGCAACGCCCTCGTCGCGCAAAACATCGAAGTGCCCGGCGGACGGCTCGATCAAGGAACGCGCGAACTTAGTGTCAGAACGCTCGGCCGCCTTGCGCGCGTGAAGGACTTCGAGGACCTGATCGTCGCCAACACCGGCGCGCCCATTCGAATTCGCGACATCGGCCGCGTTGAAGACGGTTTCAAGGAAGCGCGTTCGTCGGCTCGCCTCGATGGCGAGGAGGCCGTCGTGCTGCAAGTCCGCAAACAGGCCGGCACCAATACGCTCGACATCATCCAGCGCGTCAAGGAGCGCATCGAAGAACTCCGCAACACATTCCCGAAGGACTTCAAAATCGCCTACGTCGGCGATCAATCCGGCTTCATCGCCGCCTCGTTTGAAGCCGTGCAAGAGCACTTGATTCTCGGCGGCGTTCTCGCGGGACTCGTGGTGCTTGTATTCATGCAGAACTGGCGTTCCACACTCATCGCCGCCATCGCTATCCCCACTTCGATCATCTCCACCTACACGCTGATGAATGCGATGGGTTTCTCGCTCAATCAGATCACCATGCTCGCCCTCACGCTGATGGTCGGCATCGTCATCGACGACGCCATCGTCGTGCTCGAAAACATCTTCCGCTTCATGGAAGAGAAACACCTCACGCCGATCGAGGCAGCCATCGAAGGCACGCGCGACATCGGCCTCGCCGTGCTGGCAACAACGCTCAGTCTTGCTGTCGTCTTCTTGCCCGTCGCATTCATGGCCGGTATCGTCGGGCGCTTCATGTCGAGTTTCGGCTTCACCGCCGCGTTCGCCGTCATGGTTTCGCTGCTGGTCAGCTTCACAATGACCCCGATGCTCTGCAGCCGCTTCCTCAAACACACGCCCACCCACAGCGGCAAATCGACCAAGGACACCTGGCTTTTCCGCATCATGGACGTGCCGTATCAGGCGCTCTTGCGCTGGTCGATGAACCACCGCTGGGTCATCGTTGTGCTCGCCATTTTGACGGTCCTGTCGACGGGCCCGATCTTCAAGCGCGTCGGCATCGACTTCCTACCGCAGGACGACCAGAGCGAATTTGAGGTCACCGTGCGCATGCCCGCCGGCTCGTCAATCGACGGTGCCGAAACCGTCATGCGTCAAATCGAGGCCGACTTGCACAAGCTGCCGGGCAAGCTTCATTTGATGACCCTAGTCGGCGGCGACGTCCGCCAGCAGGTCGACCGCGGATCGGTGCTCGTTGAACTCGTTCATCCCACGCAACGCAAGCTGACACAGTTCGAAATCATGGACCAGGCGCGCGAGATGATGCGCAAGTACAAGGATCTCGTCATCGCCGTGCAGTTGCCTTCGGTTATCCAAGGCTCCGGCCCCAATCGCGATTTCATGTACATCATGAGTGGACCCGATCTCGCCCAACTGGACAAGCACTCGATCACGATCATGGATAAGCTCAAGGCGACGCCTGGCGTCACCGATGTGGAGTCGACCTACGAATCCGGCAAGCCCGAGGTGCGTGTGCGCATCAACCGCGACAAGGCATCCGAACTCGGAGTTAGCGCGGCGTCGATCGCCACCGCGATTCGCACGCTTGTCGCCGGCGACGAACAAGTCACCACATTCCGCGAAGCCGACGATCGCTACGACGTGGGCCTCCGCGTTGAAGAGGCGTTCCGCCGCTCGCCGGACGCCATGAGCCGTCTCTACGTGCCGTCGAGCAAAGTTGGCAATGTCACACTCGCCAGCGTTGTGTCGATGGACGAATCGACCGGACCCATCACCATCGACCGCCGCAACCGCCAGCGCCAGATCACACTCTCGGCGTCCATCGTAGGCGGACAGTCGCTTTCGGAAGTTCTGAAGATTACCGACGACGCTGTCCGCGAATTGAACCTGCCGCCGCAATACCGCACCGGCACCATCGGCCGCACCAAGGAACTCGGCCGCGCCGCCACCGGTTATGTCATCGCGTTCCTTCTCTCCATCACCTTCATGTATATGATCCTCGCCGCGCAATTTGAAAGCTTCATCGATCCTGTCACGATCCTTCTCAGCCTGCCCATGGCGGTGCCTTTCGCTGTGTTGTCGCTCATGTTGTTCAAGCAGAACTTCTCGATCATCTACAGCTCGGTCGGAATCCTGGTGCTGTTCGGAATCGTCAAGAAGAACTCGATCCTGCAGCTCGATCACATTAAGTCGCTGCGCCGCTCCGGCATGCCGCGCCTCGATGCAATCCTGCGCGGCTGCGAAGATCGTCTTCGTCCGATTCTGATGACCACCGCCGCGCTCGTTGCCGGAATGTTGCCGCTCGCGCTCGGCAACAGCATCGGCGCCGGCACGCGCCGCACCGTCGCGATCGTTGTCATCGGCGGGCAAACGCTCTGCCTGTTGCTCACTCTGCTCCTCACTCCCGTCACGTATTCTCTGTTTGACGATATCGCCTCGTTCGGCGTCTGGCGTTGGATCAAGTCTCTGTTCAGCGGCCGGAGGCTCGCCGGCAATACCGCGATGCTGCTGCTTGCCGCGATCACGCTCGGCGCGCAACCGCGTGTTGGCGTAGGCGTCGTCAAGCGGTCGATCACGCTCAAGGAGGCCGTCGAACTCGCGCTCAGGAGCAACCTCGAAATCGAAATCGAGCGCACCAACATCGACACACAGCGCCAGCTGCTCAAAGCGGCCAAGGGCGCTTTCGATCCGATCTTTCATTACGGCCCCTCGTACGAAAAGCGCAACACGCCCGCGGCTTCCGTCCTTCAGGCGTCGACCGGGAAGCTGACCGAGGACTTCGTCAATAACAACTTCTCGCTCGGTTCGCGCACGCCATGGCGCGGCATGAGTTGGAGCGCCGGCTTCGACAACAACCGCACCTCCACCAACAACAGCTTCGTCAATTTGAATCCCTATTCGAGTTCGCGCCTCGTCCTGAGCGCGTCGCTTCCGTTGTTCCGCAACCGCGACATCGACATTGATCGGGGCCAGATCAAGATCCGTTCCAAACAAATCGGCATCTCCGAACTCGACTTAGAGATTCGCGTGATCGATGTCGCGACGCGCGTCGAACAGTTCTACTGGGATCTCGCCGCCGCGCGCCAAGCCGTCGAAGTCTCCTCCGAAGGCGTCAAGCTCAGCGAGGAGCAGCTGGCGCGGACGAAGCGCCAGATCGAAGCGGGAACGCTGGCGCAGGTCGAACTCGCCGCTTCGCAAGCTGAGCTCGAACGCCGCAGGGACACGTACTTCGCGAACATCGACGCGCTGAACACGATCGAGAACGGCCTCAAACTCTTGCTCGCCGGCGGCCGGAGCAGCGAGATCTGGCAGGAGGAACTTGTGCCCTCCGACCGCAATCCGGTGTCCACCGCGGCCGTCGAACCGCTTGCCGATACCGTCAACGCGGCGATCAAGAAACGTGTCGAACTGCGCCAACTCGCCCAGCGCCGCGAAGCCAACGACGTGCAGATGTCGCTCAACCGTAATCAGCTCAAACCTCAGATCAACCTGGTCGGCGCCTACGTCAACAGCGGCCTCGCTGGATCCGTGAGCGCAGCCGACAATCCGTTCACCTCCTCAAACGCGGT
>VFZQ01000108.1 GCA_016871135.1 Acidobacteriota bacterium
AACGGAGGCGCTCGTGGAACTCAAGCGGGCGGACGAGTTGTCGCCGAACATGCCCGAGACGCTGTTCGCCCTCGGCAAGGCCGAGTACCTGGCCGGGAACCTCGACGCGGCGGAAAAACACTGGACCGGTTTGCTGGCGCTCGAAAACCAAACGCCGCTCGCGGCGCAGACTCAATTTTCGCTGTCCACTCTCTATCGCAAGCGCGGCCAAGCCGACAGGGCGGCCGCGGCGCTGGCCGAGTACCGCCGGCTGCGTGGCGGAAAATAGGAATGGAGCTGATGGTTCAGGTCGAATCGGCCCCGGCCCCAGCATCGGTCGCAGCCGCCGTTTGATGCTTCGGCAAGACTGTCGGCGCCTCAGAATTTCGTATAGATAAACGGCGCGGCGCCGGTAGCGGCGACGTATTTGATGGCGACGGCAAGCGCGAGTAGTATCGCCGCCTGGGCGTAGAACGGCGCGGCGGCGAAACGTTCGCGGGGCCATTCGATCCACGACTTCGGTGCGTAGTGACCGGCGATGGCGAGGCCGAGAACTGTCCAAAGTCCGACCGATATGTTGTCCCATGCGACGGTGAGTGACGCGATTCTGTCGAGGACCAGCATCGCTTGTGGCCAGTCCGATGCACGGAAAAAGATCCAGCAGAAACAGACAAACTGTACGGTCCAGAACGTCCGCCACCAGGAGGGCGTCCGCGGTTCGGTCTTGCCACGCTTGGATTGGACGAATCGCGACGTCGCCTGGCCCACGCCATGGAGAAGGCCCCAGATGACGAAGTTCCAACTCGCTCCGTGCCAAAGGCCGCCGAGGGCCATGGTGATCACCAGATTCACGTACGGCAGCACCGCGCCGCGTTTGCCGGGCAGGGAGAAAAACAAATAATCGCGCAGCCAGTTCGAGAGACTGATGTGCCAGCGCCGCCAGAAGTCGTTGATGTTGGCGGCGGAGTAGGGCTGGTTGAAATTGATCGGCAGTTTGATGCCGAGCAGGAGCGCCGAGCCGAGGGCGACGTCGGTGTAGCCGGAGAAGTCGTAATAGAGCTGAAAGGCGTAGGCGTAGACGGCGATCAGAGTTTCGGCGCCGGTGTAGAGAGCGGGGAAGTCGAAGACGCGGTTGATGAAGTTCTCGGCGAGGTAGTCGGCGACCAGCAGCTTCTTCATGAGGCCGAGCCCGATTAAGAAGAAGCCGCGGCCGGCGTCTTCATTGGCCAGAGTCTTGGCGGGCTTTTCGAGTTGTTTGATGACATCCGAGACGCGCGTAATGGGGCCAGCGAGGGTGGTTGGAAACAGAGAGACGGCCGTGAGATGGGCGAGATAGCTCTCGGTCGGCTTGGCGTCGCGGCGGTAGATGTCTATGGTGTAGGTCAGCGCCTGGAAGCAGTAGAACGACAGCCCCAGCGGTAGCGCCCATTCAGGCTTGGGCATGGCGTAGCCGGTGAACCCGGTGAGGGTATCGAAGAAGAGGCCCGTGTATTTGAGAGAAGCGATGAGGCCGAGGTTTACGAGGATCGAAATCGTCACGAGCGCCTTGCGGCGGCCGGGTTGGGTTGCCCGGCCGAGGGCGAGTCCAATGGCGTAGTCAATCGTCGAGGCCAAAGGGACGAGGGCGAGATAGATAATGTCCCAACGGGCGTAGAAGAAGTAGTTGGCGAACAACAGCACGGCCAGCCCCGCTGTACGCCACTTCGACAGGGGCCAGTAGAGGAAGAAAATCAGAACGAGGAAGAGAAAGTATGACGAGCTCGTCAGGAGCATTCGGAAAAACAGCCGGAACTTTGATTGTAACCGGGGCTACTGGGTTTCGCGATTAGTTCCGCGCAGACGGTTCAAGATTTTGTTGGCGACACGCGCGGGGTAGTTGGTTTGGTCGCGGCTGTCGTTGAGCCGGGCGTCGAGTTCCTTCTCGAAGAAGCGGGCGCGGTCGCCGAGGCGGTCGACGGCGTTGCCGGCTTCGAGGCGGATCATCTCGATGTCGTGATTGAGGGCGGCTTGTAGGACTTGGACGGCCTTGGGGTCGTCGCCCGCGCGGAGGCAGGCCATGGCGGCGGCGATGCGGACCGAAGGCGAAGAATCGTCAAGAAGCTCGGCGCGTTCGTTGTTGTTGGCCGCGAGGGTGGCGCCCCAGAAACGGACGGCGGCTTCGGAGTGTTTTTGAGCGACGCGGTAGCTGGCGGGGTCGGTGGATGTTGCGACGCGGCGAAGTTCCTTGAGGAGGTTTTCGCGACCCGGTTGGCGGAGGATGGCCCAGCGGTTACCAAGCTTCTTTTCTTCGGCGATGATTTCGCCTTCGGGGAAAAGGCCGAGGTCCTGGACTTGATCCTGCCAGGCTTCGTGAGCCTTTCGCATTCGGGCGAGGATGTCTTTGTATTTGGCGTCGCCGGCGAGGTTGGTGAGTTCGGCGGGGTCTTTTTCGACGTCGTAGAGCTCTTCCATCGGTTTGGAATCGGCCATGAAGCGGGCGGCGGAGCGGGAGAGCTGTTTGGCGGCGTCGAGGCGGCGGAGCTCGTGCATGATGGGCGAGCCCTCGGAGGTGTTCATGTACTGGTAGTAGGGCTTGAAGTATTGATAGTTGCGGATGTAGCGGTAGCGTTTGTCGCGGGTGGCGCGGATGGTTTCGTAGCGCTCGTCCATGCGGTCGTGGCAGGAGTAGATGTATTCGCGGGGTGGCGTCAGCTTTGGCCCAAGGAAGGCGCGGCTTTGGAGGTGTTTGGGGACTTCGACGCCGGCGAGGTTGAGTACGGTCGGCGCCAGATCGAGGAAGCTGACGAGCTGGCTGTCGACCAGGCCCGGTTTGCCTTGGCCGTTGGCGCGGAGTTTTGGCGGAATGTAGACAACTAGCGGCGCGTGGGCGCCGGACTCATAGTTCCAGCGTTTGGAGCGGGGGAGGCCGATGCCGTGATCGGACCAGATAAAGACGATGGTATTGTCGGCGAGGCCGTCGTCTTTGAGCTGTTGGAGAATCTTTCCGGCGGCGTGATCGAACTCGGTGACGCAATCGTAGAAGTTGGCGATCTGTTCGCGGACGGCAGGGGTATCGGGCCAGTAGCCGGGGACAGGAACCTTGGCGGGATCGACGCGGCGGGAGGCGGGGACATTGGGAGTAATTTTCTTGTGCGCGTCGCCGTTTTGGCGGATGCGGCTTTCGTGCGTGATTTCGTCGTTGAAAACAGAGAAGAAGGGTTTGCCGGCGGGGCGGTTGCGCCAGTGGGCGTTGCGGGAGAGTTCGTCCCAGGCGGTTTTTGGGACGGCGAAGTTGTAGTCGGTTTTGACGGCGTTGGAGGTATAGTAACCGGCGTCGCGGAGATATTCGGTGAAGCACTTGATGTGCGCGGGGCGTTGGATCTGGCAGCGCATGAAGTGGGAGCCGATGGAGGCTGGGTACATGCCGGTGATGATGCCGGAGCGGGTGGGGGCGCAGACACCGGCAACGCTATAACAGTGCGTGTAGCGCACGCCTTGTTTGGCCAGTGCGTCGGTGTTGGGGGTGTAGGCGAGGGGGTCGCCGTAGCACGAGAACCCGAAGGGGCTAGAGTCTTCGCAGGAGATCCAAAGAATGTTGGGGCGCGTCGTGGACTGAGCCGCGGCTAGGAGCGAAGTGGCGATGAACTGTCGGCGGAGCATGGCAGGTTAGGATTCTCTTCAAGCTTATCGGTTTTGCGTCGATGCGTTTCATGTAATGGGTCTTTGGCCGACAACCAGCAGTCCGGTTTCTACGCCTCCGGGAGGCGTGAGGGAATCGGAATCCCATCGCATTTTGGTCGTGGACGAGGCGATTGACAAGTTGGAATCGCTGCGACACGGCTTGGCGGGCGCCGGATACGAAGTGAATACGGCAACGACGGCGGGCGCGGCGCTGGAGCAGTTGCGCGAGAACAATGTCGGGTTGATCTTGCTCGGCGAATCGGTGCCGGGGATGACGGGGCTGGATCTGCTGCGGCTGCTTCGGGCGGCGTGGACCCCGACGCAGTTGCCGGTGATTGTTGTAGCCGGGGAAGAGGGCGAAAAGTATGCGCTGGAAGCCGGGGCAAACGACTGCATAGCGTGTTCGACCGATTCGGATCGGGCGGTGGCGCGGGTGCGATCGCAGTTGCGGCAAAGGGATCTGGGGCAGTCGGCGATTGAGAGCGCGGAGCGGTTTCAGCGGGCGACGACGGGATCGGTGGACGTCGTGTGGGAATGGAACCTGGCGACGGACACGTTCTGGTTTTCCGCGGAGTGGAGCCGGCTAACGGGGCGGGCGTCGATAGGGCCGCACTCGATGGAAGACTGGTTGGCGGCGGTTCATCCTTCCGATGCTCCGGCGCTGCGGCAGGCACTGGAGGAGTTGCGGCAGTCGCCGGGGCGAACCGATTTCGATATTGAGTATCGGGTGATGGACTTGGCTGGCCGGGAACATTGGGTGTTTTGCCGGGCGAATGTCGAGCGGGATCGGGATGGGGCGTTGCTGCGGCTGACGGGATTGCAGACCGACGTGTCGAGGACAAAGAACTTCGACGCGCTCACTCAGTTGCCGAATCGCGAGAGTATCCTGTGCAATTTGGACCGCATGCTGCGGGATGTCGAATTGCGGGACTTCGCGCTGTTGATGATCGACATCGATCGCTTCCGTTTCGTGAATGAGAGCTTGGGGTCGGCGGCGGGCGACCGGTTGTTGCGGGAGATCGCGATCCGGCTTGAGCGGGTTACGCGAACGCTATCAGGGGGGACGCGAGTTGATGACTTGTTGGCGCGACTGCATGGCGACACGTTTCTGGTGGTGCTGTGCGGCGTGAATTCGGTAGCGACGGCGCAGATGATCGCCGAGCGTTTGCAGATGCAATTGCGGCGGCCGTTTGCGATTGCGGCGAGGGAGGTTCACCTGTCGGCGTCGATGGGCTTGGCGATGAGCAGCGGTAACTACGAGAACGCTTTCGAGCTGTTGCGGGATGCCGAGTTTGCGTTGCGTCAGGCGAAAAACTCGGGCCAGGCGCGCGCAGTGGCGTTCGACATGGAGATGCGCCGCGATGCGATGTTGCGCATGGAGTTGGAGTTGGATCTGCGCGAGGCGATCGCGAAGGACCAACTCGTGCTGTACTATCAGCCGAAGGTCGACTTGGAGACGGGGGCGCTGTCGGGCTTTGAGGGACTGATTCGATGGAATCATCCCGTGCATGGACTTGTGCCACCGCTGCGGTTTACACCAATCGCCGAGGAGACTGGGCAGATCATTCCAATCGGTTGGTGGACGTTTGAGCAAGCCGCGCGGCAGTTAGCCGAATGGCGCGCGCTGGCCCCGGAGCTGGACTTGCAGGTTTCGGCGAACCTGTCGGTGCGGCAGTTCTTCGACCGCGATCTGGTGCAGCGAGTGGGAAGTCTGGTGAACGCGCTAGCGTTGCCGCCACAGTCGTTTTGCTTGGAAGTGACCGAGAGCGTTCTAATTGGCGAGATCAACGCGGCCGCCGACATTCTCCACCGGTTGCACGATGCGGGAGTTGGGTTGATGATCGACGATTTCGGGACGGGGTATTCGTCGCTGAACTATCTAGGCAACTTGCCATTTGATGCGCTGAAGATCGATCGGTCGTTTGTCAGCCGGCTGACTAAGGACGACAATAGCGGCGAGATCGTGAAAACCGTGATCAATTTGGCGAAGACGCTGAAGATGGCGACTATTGCCGAGGGGATTGAAACAACCGATCAGGCCGAATATTTAAAGCGCATCGGCTGTGAGGCGGCGCAAGGGTATCTGTTCGCGAAACCGGTGCCGGCAGCCGAAGCTGCGCGGATGGTGGCGTCGCGGCGCATTGCGCCATAATGGAGAATTCCTATGAGTTCTCCTTTTCAACAAAATGGCCGCGTGGTGCTGGTAACCGGCGGGGCGAGCGGAATTGGCGAGTCGACCTCGCGGGTGTTTGCGGCGGCGGGCGCCACGGTGCTGATCGCCGATATCGATTTGGCACGGGGTGAGGCGCTGGCGGCACAGTTGCCGAATGGCGCGCGCGCGATCCGTTGCGATGTGACCAACGAAGAAGAGGTCAAGGCAATTTTTGCGTCGCTCGATTCGCTGGACGTGCTGGTCAACAATGCCGGAATCGGGCTGGTCGGCAATGTGGAAGAGACGGAGATGGCCGACTTCGAACGGCTGATGCGAGTGAACGTGACCGGGCCGTACCTGATCACCAAGTACGCGATGCCGCTACTGCTGAAGTCAGCGGGGCGCGTGGTGAATATTGGGTCGGTGGCGGGACTGATCGGCGTGAAGCGGCGGTATGCCTACTGCGCGACCAAAGGCGCGGTGATAGCGATGACGCGGCAGTTAGCCGTCGACTATCCGACGCAGATTCGCGTCAATTGTATATGCCCTGGCACCGTGGATTCGCCGTTTGTCGAAGGCTACCTGGAAAAGTACCACAAGCACGAGAAGGAAAAGGTCCGGGCGGAGTTGAACACGCGGCAGCCGATCGGGCGGCTCGGAAAACCGGATGAGATCGCGCATCTGGCGTTGTATCTGGCGTCCGACGAGGCCGGGTTTGTGAACGGCAGCGTAATCACGATCGACGGCGGCTGGACAGCGGCCTAGGAATTCCCCTTAACTGGGGTCAGCCAAGGTTACCTATTGTGCTTCCAAGTCCAACTGATACAATAGGTAAGGTCACTGACGTTCGAGTAGTTTTTTAATTGACGCGCCGGAGCTTTTCGGCCAAAATAGCAGAACACGCACATTCTACCGCGAGGGCTAACCGTTTTGATCCAAAACCGAAGCAAGAGACCTGCAATCACCGCTGCGATCGTCGCTCTAGCCGTGCTGCCGTTGCTGGCTGTGCCTGCGAAGCGTCCAGTGGCCGCGGCCAAGAAAAAGGCCGTTGTCACGAAGTCGTTGACCAGATCGAAGGTCACACCGGCCAAGAAGCGGGCGCTGGCGCGGACGCGGACCGGCCGGTCTGGAAAGGTCGCGGGCGGGCCGTGGAAAGAGCCGACCTTCGCCGATTCCACGATGGGCGACGCGGTCGACGGCGAGGATTTGACGATCCGGCAGGCGGCGGTCGACGCGCTGGGTCCGTACAACGGCAGCGTGGTCGTGAGCGACCCGAAAACGGGCCGGATTCTCACGATTGTCAACCAGAAACTGGCGCTGCACAGCGGATTTCAGCCATGCTCCACGATTAAGCTGGTCACGGCTATCGCGGGGCTGCATGAAGGAGTTATGGAGCGCACGACACCGATGCGTTTCGGGCGGCGCAAGGTGCTGGATCTGACCGAGGCGCTGGCGATGTCGGACAACCAGTACTTTGCAAGGGTCGGCGAGAAACTGGGCTTTGAAAAGGTCTCGCATTATGCGCGGCTGTTGGGCTTGGGCGAGCGCGCGGGATTGGGCATCGACGGAGAATTCCCTGGTACGCTGCCGGCGGCGCCTCCGAAGTTCGGCGGGGTCGGCATGATGACGAGCTTCGGCGAAGGGATTCAACTCACGCCGCTGCAACTGGCCAGTATGCTCGGCGCGGTGGCGAACGGCGGGACGCTGTTCCATTTGCAGTATCCCAGGTCGAGTGATGAGTTGAAGGGATTCGTGCCTCGGGTGAAGCGCAGCCTGGAGATTACCAACGAGATCCCCGAGATCAAGCCGGGCATGATGGGGGCCGTCGAACATGGAACGGCGCGGCGGGCTTACTACGATCCGAACGAGCCGATTTTCGGGAAGACCGGTACGTGCACCGACCGGGCGACGCCTACACACCTGGGCTGGTTTGGCAGCTTCAATGAAGTTGCGGGAAATCGCCTTGTGGTGGTTGTGCTCCTGACCGGCGGGAAGGCCGTGAACGGGCCCGTGGCCGCGCAAGTGGCCGGACGCGTCTACAAGAATCTGTCTGGGCAGCAGTTCTTCGCGCAGGGCCGAACCCCCACGCCTTCGGCGATCAGGATTCCGGCGAGCGGGAATAGCTTTCTCTCGAACGAATAATCGTTAACCAAAGGCTAGCAATTGTAAACTAGCGCCCCGGATAACAAAAAAAGTACATCGATGAGGTACTTTTTTCTTCGTTTCCGCGCTTTAGATTGTAACGGCACGCTATCGGCCGTCACTACTGTAGCGAGACCGGAACACAAATGTCTGGTCCGGCTAGAAGAACGAATTATGATTCTGCGCCCCGCCGGCCTGGATCTTTCAGCTCCGCGCCGGCGGTAGTCTTTTTTGCGGCAGAGCCGGAACGCGCGCGTATCCGTTGAACGTCGCGGGGTCGGTCAGTCGGCCTACGCGGAGTTCGAGGTCTTCGACTTCGAACGTGCCACCGTTGGCTGCAAAGACCGACTCGCCCGGCTTCAGGCTGCTACGGGCGTAGCGCAGCGAATCGACGTCGAAACGGGCACTTGCCATTGCCGGTGTCGCGTTCTCGGATTCGGAAACCGAATGACATTGATGGGCCGATCGAAGACTTCGAGGTCTTCTTCGGGTTTCGTACGGCGCCTCGCGGGATCAGCGGTTTATCGTCACGATTGGCAATGATGGGCTCGACGTGATTCGCGAAGGAGAACGCGAGTTCGGCGGTGGCTTGGAAGGGCTTGGCGGGCTGCGCGCTGTCGTGATACGCTTTCGCCATGAACCTCTCCCGCCGCGATTTTCTGGCGCTACCGTTGTTTCCGGCCTTGGCGCGCGCCGCCGCGCCTGTTAGAGGCAAAGTGAAGATCACCGCCATCCGCGCGATGGCGATTCAGAACATCGCCGGCAACTGCCTCATTCGCATCGACACCGACGCGGGTGTTTCGGGGTACGGCGAAGCCGGCGCGACGGGGCCGATGGCACGCGCCCGCATCGCAACGATGGAGCGGTACCTGATTGGCAAAGACCCGCTGGCGATAGAAGTCCACTTTCACGAATTGACCACGCTGATGCACACCTACATGGCGCACATCCCAACAATCAGCGGCATCGACCTGGCGCTGTGGGATCTGGCCGGCAAGCTGCTCGAAAAGCCCGTCAACGTGCTGCTGGGCGGGCCGTTCCGCGAGGCGATTCCGATGTACTCGCATGGCGGCCGCGAGTTGAAGATGCTCGACAAAAGTTCGTGCCGCGATTGGGCCCAGCAAATCAAGACCGCGCCGGAGGGGTTCAATACGTTTAAGATCGGCATCGACAGCGTGCTTGGCGTGCCGTCGGCGCGGTATGCGCAGACGCTGACTGGCGCGCAGTTGCGAAACGTGGCGAGGGCTTATATGAATGTGCGCGAGGCGGTCGGCGATGAGATCGATATCGCCTGTCACTGCCACAACGAGCCGGACACGCCGAGCGCGATCGCGATCGCCAAGGCGATCGAGCCGATGAACCCGCTGTTTCTGGAAGATCCGATCAACGTGCCGCATCATGAGGGGTGGGCGGCGCTGAAGCGGTCGACGCGCGTGCCGATACTGACGGGCGAGAAGCTCGAAATGGTGCGCGGGTTCAAGCCGTTCATCGACGCGCAGTCGTGCGACATCATTCATCCGGATCTGGCGTTTTGCGGCGGGATAACCGGGGCGAAGAAGATCGCGGACTATGCGTATCAGACGCGCACGCCGGTGGCGCTGCATAATGTTGGGTCGATTGTGCTGACGTATGCCAGCGCACACTTTGGCAGCGCGATCTTCAATTTCTATCGCAGTGAAAGCGCGCTAGGGCGGCCGACGCGACACGTGGAGAAGATGTTGAAGGGCGCGGCGCCGGCGGTGAAGAATAGCCAGCTTACGGTGCCGACGGCGCCGGGGCTGGGAGTGGATTTCGATTTCGATTATTTGCGGTCGCAGCTTGTGCCGGGCGAGCCTTGGTGGAGCTAATATTTCGGAACTTTCGTGATGGCGGCGCGATACTTGTATACAACCATGTATTCCCGTACCCTCGCTTTCCTGTTCGCGGCTACCGCTTTCGCGCAGCCGAAGAGTTTCGACGTCGCGTCGATTAAGCCGAACGCGTCGAACGATCATCGAATTATGATCCGCTTCGCGCCTGGAGGATTCAGCGCCACGGGCATGACCGTGCGCATGTTGATCGCACAGGCGTACGGGATTCGCGATTTTCAAATTCAGAATGCCCCGGCATGGATTGCGTCGGAGCGATTCGATATTAACGCAAAGGCCGAAGGGCTGCCTGAACGCGTGCCGCGCGAGTTGATGCAGACGCTTTTGCAGAATTTGCTCGCCGAGCGATTTGGATTCAAGGCGCACTATGAGGACAAAGAGGGACAGGTGTATAACCTTGTCGTCGCCAAGGGCGGGCCGAAGCTGAAGGTGAGTGAAGCGCCGACTGGCGGCCCTCCCGGCGCTGGTGGGCCTCCTCCTGGACCTGGCGGGCCAGGCGGACCACAGCGCGGGATGATCCGCATCGGCCGCGGGCAGTTCAACGCGACCGGAGCGGATATGGCCGGTTTGACGCAGATGCTGGCGCAGATGGTCGGCCGCCCGGTGCTGGATAAAACGGAATTGAAGGGCAACTACGATATCGAACTAAAATGGACGCCGGAACCGGGCCAGGGCGTAGGTGGTCCCTTTGGCGCGGGTGCGCCGCCACTACCGCCGGGAGTGACGCTGCCTCCGGTGGATCCGAACGGGCCGACGCTGTTCACGGCGCTGCAGGAACAAATCGGTCTGAAGCTCGATTCGGCGAAGGGCAGCGTGCAAACGCTGATGGTCGACAGCGTCTCGAAACCGACTGAAAATTAGATCATGCGTCGCACGTTGATTGCAACGCTGGCGGCGAGCGCCTTCGCCGCCGAGCATGCGGGC